>JBEIPE010000016.1:0-21344 GCA_040377215.1 Halobacteriovoraceae bacterium | reverse complement strand
TCTTCCTCTTCGACTTCTTCTTCTTCAACTTCTTCGTCGAGATAATCAATCGATGGGGCCGCAACATTGCGACGACGTGGATTTAAAAATTCTGTTTGTTCTGGACGACCAGGAGTGCGACGAGTGACTTCTTCGACGACGGTTGGTGCTTCTGAGGGCGCAGTCCCCATGGGGCGCGAAAACATATTTCCGCGAGTAGCGGTTGTTGGACGCGCAGGACGAGCCGCCGTTTTCTTGCGAAACGGTGAGGGTACGTCTTCAAATTCTTCGTTATCAAAGGTGGAGTTAAAAGAGTCCACGGTGCCATCCTGGTAAGCGTGATGCTTCCAGTCTAACACCGTGCCTTGTTATGCACAATCACGCAGTTGGAGGTCCTCTTCTTACCCGAGCGCCTTGGTCTGGCGCTGCTCCGCCGGCCTGAACGCGATCCGCGATATCAACCATCACTTTGCGCTGACCCCAAGTGCTGCCCTTCACTTTGTGAAGACGTGCGCCTTGGTTCGCATCGATCTCGAAGAACGATACTTTGTCGCGGATATCGATACGGCCTACTTCTGAACCGCGGAGCCCTGCTGTGCGGTGGAGGAATTTCAACAAATCACCTGGGTTCGCGCCATCCATACGGCCGACGTTGATGATGAAGCGCTGGCCTTCGCCACGAGCCGGGCCGCGATTGACGTCACCTGGCTGACCAGTGAGACCGTGAGTGCGAGGACCACGGTTAGGCGCCATCGCTGTGAGGTCACGAGCTTCACGGTATTTTTTGATCGTAGGAGCGAGCGTGCGAGCGTAAAGCGCTTTCTGCATGTCCTCTTTGCTCATCTCTTCTGTCGCTGCTGCGAATTCAGCAAACTCAGGATGAGTTTCGATTTTCACAGTTGTAGCGAGCTCGCCGACTTGCTTCGCAGCTTTAGAAATCAAGCGGCCGCGGATTTCATCCACGCCCGGAAGTTCTACGCGCTTAATCGGTGCTTTTGTGATGCGCTCGATAAGAGCGATCTTACGGAATTCCATCGGAGTGACGATTGAAAGCGCCACACCTTTAGAACCGCCGCGACCGGTACGACCGATGCGGTGAACGTAAGACTCGAGGTCCATCGGCAACTCAACGTTAATAACGTGAGTGAGATCCGATACGTCGATCCCGCGGGCCGCAACGTCAGTACAAGCGACCAATTTGCACTTCTTCTCTTTGAAACGCTTCATCGTGAAATCACGAGCATCTTGCTCCATATCTCCATGCAACGATTCCGTTGAATAGCCACGAGAGTTTAAAGCGTCAGCGAGTTGTTGTGCGCCGATTTTTGTACGAGTGAAAACGAGGCCGTAGATATCGTCGATGCTGTCGAGGTAACGGCAAAGAGCCTCAACCATATCCGCTGGGCGAGCGACCAAGTAAGTCTGCTCAACCGAGTTTGTGGTCAATTGTTGCTTCGTGACCTTCACCATCTTCGGATCGCGGAAGTGCTTGTTCACGAGCTGCTGGATTGGAGCAGGCATCGTTGCTGAGAACATCCATACTTTCTTATTTGGGCTTTTCGCGATGATGGTTTGAACATCATCAAAGAAACCCATGTCGAGCATTTCATCAGCTTCATCCAAAATCACGTAGCGAACGTCTTCGAGACGAAGAGCACCGCGATCGATCAAGTCGATCACGCGACCTGGAGTACCGACGACGATTGATGGAGCATCAGAGCGAAGAGCGCGAAGCTGAGCGCTGATCGGAGTACCGCCATAGACAGACAAAGAACGAACGCGATCACCGGTGCTGGTGAATTTCGCAATTTCGCCCTCGATCTGGTTCGCGAGTTCGCGCGTAGGAGCGAGAATCAAAGCTTGTACGTGACGAGCTTTCGGATCGAGCTTCTCAAAAAGAGGCAACAAGAACGCTGCAGTTTTGCCTGTGCCTGTTTGGGCCTGGCCAATGAAGTCGATGTCGTCAGCGAGCAACAACGGGATAGCTTGTGCTTGAATTTCGGTTGAGTCGGCAAAGCCGAGTTTGTTAAGGGCGGCGAGTGATGAGGCACGAAGGCCCATATCTGCAAATTTCACGAGGACTCCAAAGTTTATAGGACTGAGATGCCGCACCATAGTACTTGCGGTGGGCCATGGCCATAAGAAATTGAGCTATGTAAGATTTTTTCTAGGCTTAAGTACTTGTTTTTGGGTATTTAATGCGGAGTGGTCTTACAAAGAAGCCCACCCCGACGGGGGTGGGCCTTGAACTAATCTAGAAAATGTTACCCATGATCCAGGCGCCAATTTGGGCCGTGTCTTGCTGATCTTCCCAACCCATACGCTGCAATTGAGCGAGGCGAAGGAAAGGGAAAACGGTCAAAGACGGAGTGATGTTGATGTTCACGCCGGCGTAGACGTCCTGCAAGCTCTCTTTCAAGAGGAAGAAGTTGGTTTTGCCTTCTGCTTCTCTGTGCTGCAATTCGTGTTCGTAAGAAATGAAGAGCTCGAAAGTATCGTTGAAGACGTAGGTCACACTCGGGCTGGTGTAGATACGGTAGCGCTCGCTATCAACCTTCTGCTCGTACCAGTAGTAACGAACGGCATTGAAGAGAGAGAAGTTCAAAGCGGGTGTCGCTTGGAAGCTTGTGACGTGCAAGAAGTCAGGTTGCAAAACAATGTTTGAGTCTTGAGAAGCTTCTGAGGTCGGGAGACGAAGACGTGGCAAGAATGAAGTGCTCCATACCTTGTCAGCGCTGGTCCAGTATCCGTAGTTCAAACCAATACGTTGGTCTTCTTGAACGATTACTTGTTGGTCTTCGCCATCACCTACTTCGTTACGGTCACCGAATTGAGTAGTGAAACGAGCGTCCCAGAAAGCGCGTGTGGTTGGAGCCACTTTCCAGCGGAATGAGAACTGGTTGAACAAGTTGATAGGCGTCGCTTGGCGAGCCACTTTACCTTTACCGCCGCCGCCATGACCGTCGACGTCGATTTGGTTATCTTCCCACTTTCTGATGCCTGGGCCCAAGAACTCAGCGAAGTAACGGATTTGGAGTTTTTCTTTAAGGATCTTCATGGTGCCCGACTCTTCAGTAGCGACTGAAGTGTTGGCCGGAGCTGTGACAGCAGGAGTTGAAGCCGCGGCTGCCGGTTTTGCTGGCAGCTTGGTGCTTGATTTCTTCGGAGTTGTCTGTGCGAGCGCAACAGAAGAACTCAAGGCCAGTGCGAGAACTGTTACAAGTTTCATTCTTCGTCATCCTTATGGTTTAGAAAAAGTTATTATATCGTTCGATTTAAATTATGCTTAATGAAAATTGCACGCGATTCATCCGATTGACAACAGCTTTTTTGCGTGGTGCAAAACGACACCAAAACATGACACGATGACACCACTTGGCCGAAAGAACCTGCAAGGAATCAACACATGAGCACAGAAAAAAACCAAACCCTCACACGCTTTTTTGAATCCATGAGCGCGATGGATGCTGACACCATGACAGCACTCGTCGAGAAACAACTTTCCGATGATGATCTCGAATTGTTCGTGCGTCATTTGGAAGATTTTTACGGCATCGAAGAAGAAGAAGAGCTGGGTACACTCGCACAGATTATGGTGACGGGGTATCTCGCGGCGAAATCAGAAATGGGCAAACTCCAGTAGTTAGCCCAGTCGCTCTTCGATTTCGATCCAGAACTGACGAACCGCACTCATCTCTTTCAAGAAAAACCAGCTGGTCTCTAAAAGACCTGCTGGTACACCACGCCGGCCCATCAGGCGGAAAATATCAGTAAGCTCGCTGCTGATTTTTCCTTCAATAAACACACGGCAAAACTCATCTACCACCCACGCGTCTTGCGCTGATGATGTCATTGTAAGACGCGAGCCTTCATTGCTTACATTAACGGCGAGGGGAAGATGCGCCATCAAAGAAGAGAGTTCATTCCAGCGATGCGGGGCAATTTGAGCATCTGCTAAAGGCCCAAGCCGAACTAAATTTTCACGCAAGAGACCCATCTTGCAATGAAGCGTGAAGCTGCCACTCTTGGCTTCAAGCCACCAACTAAAGCCAGGATCGCTCAAGTTGCAAACGTCCTCTTCTCGCAAAGGGAAACGACGGTGTCCTAAGCGTGTGTGAATGACCTCTGCCTCTTCAAGAGTTTCGCAGGCAAACCAATTCAAGAGATGCAGCTGAGTTTTCTCATCATTAATAAGACGGAGTGTTGGGAAATCTTCAGGTGTCGCCGTGATGAGCTCTAAACTCTCCGCGAGTTGTGCGGACGGCATGGTGCGGACGATGAAGGTGCCACCTTGATGCTCGAGATGAAAAAGGATCCCTGGTTTGGCCGGGGCCACGCGAGGCTGAGCCGCGGGTACTTCTACCGGCGTCCAGAACTCCTCTCCATCTTCTAAATCTTCTACACGAACGCCCGCTTGGCGGAGATCGTTGATACGCATGGTTTCTTGTACGAGAAAAGATAGATCATCCATCAGATCATCGCCTCCACCATACGAAGAAGGAGAATGATGATGAGCGGAGACGGATCGAAGGGAATATTTGGTGGTAACAACTGACGGATCGGACGTTGCGGAACATCGACGATTTTGCGCAGTTGAATGACGACAGGATGGCGCTGCACATTTGGATTCGGCACGAAGCTGATCACTGCATCGACCAGCACCATCAAAATGAAAATATTAATCAGCGCATGCAACATGCGTTTATGATAGCTGGCCTTATCCCAGATGGGAAAGTGTATTTAGAATTTATAATTCGCCATCGTCGCTGCAAAAACAAAAAGCACGAGCGTGACGACGTAAGCTTTTTTTCCGTGCTGAGGAAAACGTTTCGCCACCACTGCTCCACCAATGCCAATCAATCCCCAGACGATAAACTTCATCGTGAGCCAGAGAGGAAATGGTTCGCCGTGCTTGATACCAATTCGTGCCATCAGACCCATGCCCGAAACCAACACAAAGAGTGTCGCGACTCCCGTCAAAATTTTGAGAGCTTTTGTACGTGTCCCAAAAAACTGCAATGCAAACCCACTAATAAGGACGACCAGAGAAGTGAGATGCAAAATTTTGTAGATTTCGTATGCGATCATGGGGGCCTCACGGAAAGAGTTTGATAGGCTTTTCTACCCCATAAATAGCTAATTTTGCTGCCTATTTGTTCATTCAAACTTCGACATATTGACGAGTTGCGTTGATTGCTGCTAAAAGCGCGTCATTAACTTTGCTTCGGAGGTCCCTATGCGCCCTTACTTGCGTCTTATCGCTATCGCCGCTCTCTTTATTACTTCACAGGCCTTCGCCTTTTTTCCGGTGAACCCTTTAGTGCAAGTTCGTCCCGACGTTGTCAGCGCACAAGTTTACAATCCTTACTATGAGCCGATCCTTTGCGAAGGCTTCGCTTTCGGTCGCACAGCTTACGGCCAAGTGTTACAGGCCCGTGTAGCAGACATCATCGCTCCAGGCAGCAACCGCTACGCATTCGTTCACACAAACGCTTTTGTGAATCCGTTTGTGAATGGCTGGGCACAGGTTATGTGCCGCTTTTTGCGCTACTAATTTGAAGTGATAGACAAAAAAAAGGCTCCGAAAGGAGCCTTTTTTTTTGATTCGTTGGATTAATTCAAGCCCTTATCGAGCACTAAGTCTTTCGCGCTTCCGCGGTAAAAATACACAAACTGATAACCCGCATTCGCCAACTCATCGGCTGCTTTTACTGGTGATTCATCAGCTGGATTGAGAGCGTAAACGATGACGTTTTGAGATTTGGTTGGATACTGAGCAGAAAATTTGGCCACAAAATCACCGCTGTAAGGCATGTGCACAGTTCCTTCGAAAGGAACCACGACGGCCGACTGCACGTCGATAAAGGCAAAATTTAATTTCTCGCCAAGGCGCTGTTTAAAAACTTCACGTGAGATTTCGTACTTCATAACCGTCCTGTTGAATGGCCAAGTCTATTAGGTTTGCCTATCATAGCGACATGACCCTCTCTTGTCGCCCCAGAATCCTCATTTTGTGCTTCGCTGCAACGCTGTTTTACGGCTGTTCTACTTCTTCCGGGCCGTCTCGTGGAGACTGGGAAGAAAGCGTGCAAAAAACGCTCACCGAGCAGCGTGGAAAATTTCAAATTTGCAGCAAACATCTCAAGAAAACATCCACTCAAGCAGCGATCGAAGTCAGCATGACTTTTCGCCTTAACCCCAGCGGTGCTTTGGAAACCCTATGGCTCGACGAGAGTTCCGCCTGGGATTCACGTTTTTACGACTGCCTCTTTAACGTCGTTGATGGGATGAATTTCCCGGCCTTTGCTGATGAAACATCCCTTGAAGTGCACCAACCTTTGATCTTTCGCCCGCGGATTTAACACATGAAAAGCTCACCAAATTGGGACGAATACTTCATGCTGCAAGCGGTGGTGGCGAGCTTTAAAAGCAAAGACCCCAACACCAAAGTCGGCTGTGTATTTGTGGATGCGAAAAATCATCAAGTCAGCATGGGCTATAACGGCCAGATCGCTGGCATTGATGAAGCGCAACTCTCCTGGAAAAACGCCAAAGAGCTACCGCTGGACCAACAAAAATACGCCTACGTCGTCCACTCAGAGGCCAATGCGATTTTGCATGCGAAAGGACAGCTGGAAGGTTCACGTTTGTATGTGACTCTATTTCCTTGCCACGAGTGCGCCAAGATGTTGGCCACAGTGCGCGTGACGGAAGTGATTTATTTATCGGATAAGTACAAAGACACCATGGAAAATGGCATCGCCAAAAAAATCTTCGCCATGAGTGGAATCAAAATCCGTCAGCTCGACCTGCAGCCTGATCTCATCGACGGATTGCATGCGCATTTTCAGCGCACCCTGAAAGATTCTTAGTCTTCTCTAGGTTTGGCCTTAATCCATGCAGTCACTGACAGTTTAAGCGCCTGATCTACTGGCATATCCACTTTCACAACTTGATCGGCCGGTACCAAAAACGTCAAACCACCCAACATGTAACTGAAGGGTACGTAGACACTGATCAAGTTCGTACCTGGAAGTTCATCCAGACCTTCGCGTGTCACCAACCCCATGACTTGGATCCCGTTCATCTGCACTAAAACGACGCGTTGATTACTCACGTGCTCGGTGCGGCCGGGAATGAGCGCCATCAAATCCTTCAATGGATTGTAGATGACCTTAATGAGTGGGAATTTTTCCAGCTGATCGGTAAACCAGCGGAAGATGCGGCCAGTGAAGTAGTTGTGGGCCAACAATCCGACCGTGAAAATCACAATGATGGTGAGAACAATCCCCGTACCACGCCAGTAAAACTCTTGGCCGACCACCGCCAGGACAATGGATCCAAAAAGGCCCTCGACCTTCGCGCTGGCCCAGTAAAGCAAGTAGAACGTCAGCATGATCGGGAGAACGACGATGAGACCTTTAAAAAATATCTGATTGAGTTTTTTCATGATAATTCAAATTAGCATGGAACCTACCATTCACCAACATGTGCGCTCCAGTCTGCGCGACTCCGTTTACACCAACCTGACGGTGGGCCTGGGTGAAAGTTACTTTGCTGCGTTCATGCTGGCGCTGGGCCTAGGTGAAACGATCGCCGGGGCCGGCAAAATCATTCCGATGTTCATCGGTGTCTGCATCCAGATGTTTGCCATCCGCGGTCCCTTCCGCCGCATGGGACTTCGCTTCCGGGCGACAGCTTTTGTTATCGTGCAGGCCCTCACCTTTCCCTTGCTGGCCTACTTAGGGCTCTATCGAATTTCTGATGCACCGATTGTGCTCGGTTTGCTCGCGCTTTACTGGGCCGCGGGTCTTTCTTCGCTGCCGCCCTGGAATCGTTTGATGGGAGAAACCATCCCGCCGCGCTTTCGGCTGAAATTTTTCGCTCTTCGCAACGCCTGGGGACAGCTGGCGGTACTCATTGGCCTTCTTGCCAGCGGATTTTTGCTCGCAAGTGTTCCCAAAGATCAGCAAATGCCGATTTTTGTCGCCATCTTTCTCCTCTGCGCTTTGCTGAAAGTATTTTCTGTCCACGCCTTACGCCAACATCGGGATGCTCCTTTAAGTGCAACTGGTGAAGTGCGCATTCGTTTCCGCACTTTTGTCAAAAATTTGAAGGGCACGGAACAGGGCCGCTTGGTGAAGTTTTTGTTCGCCTGGTATGTCGTCGTGCAGATCGCAGGAGTTTATTTTGATCCCTTCATGCTGGGTTATCTGGGCTGGGCACCGCTGAAGTACACCGGTGTGATCGCGATCTCGTTTGTCGGCAGGATTGTGATGTTGCGGGTTTTGCGGGCCTTGGCGCGACCATCGCAGATGAGTTGGGTGCTGTTCTTTGGCTGCCTCGGAATCGCAGCAACGCCCCTATGGTGGTCACTTTCACAATCGTATCCATGGATTTTGGTGGTGGAATTTGTCTGCGGGGCCTGCTGGGGGGCCTTTGAGCTGGCCACGGTGATGCTCTATTTTGAGCGGGTCAAAGATGAGGAAAGAACCTCCATCATGACCTATATCTCCTTTTCCAACACCCTCGGCATGATCATCGGGGTCTCCATCGGGGCCTGGTTATTACAAAATTGGCCGGCGGAAAAGAATCCATATCAGGCCATGTTTCTCATTTCCAGCGCACTTCGCTTCACTGTTTTGCTCGCTATTCCATCCATCAAATTGCGTGATGTTTGGCCGATTATTATCACCCAAGCGCGTTCTGTATTTATTTTGAAAAAGTAGATTCTCAGAGGGGAATTTGAAAAAAAGGCAAAAAAAAAGGGCCCCGAAGGACCCTTTAACTAAAGGAGCGAACTAACGCTTCTTAGCAGCCTTTTTCTTAGTTGCTTTCTTTGCAACTTTTTTAGTGGCTTTTTTCTTCGCAGCTTTCTTAGTAGCTTTCTTAACCATAATTTCCTCCCAGAAATGAGTGGTCCTGACCTTTCTTATCTAAAGCTTAAACACGATTTTTTTCTAACGCAAACAAAAAATACATTTTTTTTTGATTTCGTTAAAAAAACTTTTCGTGCGTGCTTGATCTCCTTGTCGGTCAACACCCACCAAGACCTTTAGGAAAATTTGAAAACAGGTCCATCATCACCTTCATCCACCAGCACATGTCCGCCGTTTTCGAGTTTGCCGAACAGTATTTCGTGGGCCAACGGCTTCTTAATTCGCTCGTCAACAAGGCGTCCAACAGGTCGTGCACCCAATTTATCGTCAAAACCATGACGGGCTAACCATGCACGCGCGGCCGCTGTGACCTCCATCTCCACTTTCTTCTCCATCAACTGGCCTTCAAGTTCCATGAGGAATTTGTCCACGATGGACTCCACATTGATCGCCTTGAGGCGATTGAAGTGGATGACAGCATCCAAGCGATTGCGGAACTCAGGGGTAAAAAATTGCCGAATCGCCTGATCACGCTTCGCTGGATTCAGACCACCTTCACCACGACCAGCAAGACCAATAGATCCGGCCTCCATGTCTTTGGCGCCCGCATTTGATGTCATGATCAAGATGACGTTGCGGAAGTCCGTAGTGCGCCCATTAGAGTCCGTGAGGGCCCCATGATCCATCACTTGCAGCAAGATATTGTAGATATCAGGGTGTGCTTTCTCGATCTCATCAAGCAAGAGCACGCAGTAAGGCGTCTTGTGGATAGAATCGGTGAGGCTGCCACCTTGATCAAAGCCCACGTAACCTGGAGGCGCTCCGATCAACTTCGAAACGGTGTGCTTCTCCATGTACTCCGACATGTCTAAACGAAGAAAGTTCACACCCATCTGGGCCGCGAGCTGCTTCGCGAGCTCAGTTTTACCGACACCGGTCGGTCCCGCGAACAAGAAGCTCGCGATGGGCTTGGTGGGCGTGCCGAGGCCCGAACGGGACATGATAATTGAGTTCGTGACCTTCTCGATGGCGGCATCTTGGCCGAAGATAAGCATCTTGAGATCGCGCTCGAGGTTCTTGAGCTTGTCGCGCTCGTTGCCGGTGACGCTCTTTTCTGGAATACGGGCAATTTTGGCCACAATGTATTCCACTTCAGCGACAGTGGCCGCGCGGCCCTGTTCCCAATCGGGCTTCAAGCGCAGGTAAGCTCCTAGTTCATCCACCACATCGATGGCCTTATCGGGCAGCTTGCGATCGGAAATGTGTTTCTGGGCCAAAGCAACCGCAGATTGCAGCACTTCATCGGAGTACGTGACCCCGTGATGCTCTTCAAACCGCGACTTGAGGCCTTTGAGGATCTGAACAGTGTCATCAGTGGTCGGTTCAACCACATCCACTTTCTGGAAACGGCGATTGAGGGCGGCGTCTTTCTCGAAATACTTGCGGTACTCCTCAAAAGTCGTCGAGCCCATGCAACGAAGGGTGCCTTTTGAAAGTGAGGGCTTCAAAAGGTTCGATGCATCCATGCTGCCGCCGCTGGTGGCACCTGCCCCGATGATGGTGTGGATCTCATCGATGAACAAAATGCTGCCGCCTTTGGAATTTTTCTTTTCCAGGGCCTGCAAAACGATTTTCAAGCGCTCTTCAAAGTCCCCGCGGAATTTCGTGCCGGCCAAGAGCCCGGCCATGTCCAAAGAATAGACAGTGGTGTTGGCGAGTGGCCCTGGAACTTTTCCATCCACGATGGCCTGGGCGAGACCTTCTGCGATAGCAGTCTTCCCTACTCCGGCATCGCCGACGAGCAGTGGATTATTTTTACGGCGACGGCACAGAATCTGCGTGATGCGAGCGATTTCATCGCTGCGACCGATGGTGGGATCGAGTTTGCCGGCTTTCGCCTCGGCATTGAGATTCACCGTGAAGTCAGCGAGGGCCTTTTCGAATTTCTCTTCTTTGCGGAACGGGCCTTCGCCATTTTCAGCCTGCCCCTCACGGGCCTCCTCAGCGCGGTTATTCGGCTTGTCCGTGCCGTGGGCGATTTTTTCCACCACATCCACCCGCTGAACACCCTGCTTTTGTAAGAAGTAGGTGGCATGGCTCTCTTTTTCACTAAACAAGGCCACCAAGAGATTGATCGCCTGGATAGATTTTTTTCCTGAGCTCTGGATATGGATGGCGGCCCGTTGGATCACGCGCTGGAGCGCCATGGAGATCTCGGGCTGGTAGCGAATGCCGTTGCTGCGAGCGGCTTCCCGCAATTGATCGTTGCCGAATTGCTTTTGATTGAGCTCTTCAATCTCATCGGGACCCAGCAAGCTGAAGTTGGAGTCATCATTGATGAAGACTTCAAGTTCTTGGCGAAGATCATCCATCTTCACACCACAATCTTGCAGGACATCGGCGACCGCTTCGTCGTCCAACATCGCTAAGAGCACATTCTCTAACGTGAGAAATTCATGCCGGCGATCGTTGGCCTTGCGAATGGCCTTATTGAGAATGAGTTCGAGTTGGTTGCTGATCATAAAGTTTCCTCTGGGCGAAAAAGGCGCCTACCTTAAGGATGGGCTCAGATCGGGAAGATGCAAGGCTGTCTAAGCTTAATCAATCATCATCACTGGGTTCTATTGAGCATTTTAACGGGTGCCCGTTCTCACGAGCGTATTTCATGACCTTTTCTTTCTTGGATTCGGCGACTTCGTGAGTAAACACACCGCACACACCGTAGCCGCGGGTGTGCACTTCCAGCATGATGGCCTGGGCTTCGTGGCGACTTTTACTGAAGTATTTCTGCAAAATGTGAACCACGAACTCCATCGTTGTGTAGTCGTCGTTGTGGAGAAGCACTTTCCAGGGCTTCGGGCGTTCAACTTTAGGCTTATTCGCCACGGCCAAACCGCTCTTTCCTTCTTCGTCCTTGTCATGGTCTGCAGACATGCGTGCACCCTTCCGTTATACTCATCAAGACTACCGCAACTCCTGAAGGATGACACGTGTCCGAACTTCTCAATCGCCTGCAAAAAAATCATCGCCGCCTGGCAGCTCAGTTCCGTTCACAAAATATCGAGGCCTGGCGCCTTTATGGACAAGATATTCCCGCTTATCCCTACCTGATCGATTTATACAAGAATTATGTCCTGCTCTATGACCAAGGGCGCGAAGTGGAAGAAGAGCCGGAATTGGTCGCGCGTCACCACGGTCAGGCCCGTGCCGCTTTGAAAGAAATTCTGCAGATTCCCGATGAAAATATCATTTTCAAACGCCGCCAACGCCAGCAAGGCAAAGAGCAGTACGAAGTTCTTGAGCCCGAAACTGATGAAGTGCTGCGGATCCAAGAAGGCCCGTTGTTCTTTGAAGTGAATCTCTACAAGTATCTCGATACCGGTTTATTTTTGGATCATCGACCGTTGCGCCGTGAACTCATGCGCAGCTGTGCTGGTAAAAAAGTGCTGAACCTGTTCTGCTACACCGGCTCATTGAGTGTCGCCGCCGCCAAAGGTGGCGCGAGCGATGTGCTCTCCATCGACATGTCCAACACCTACTTACAGTGGGCCCGTCGCAATTTCTTGTTGAATGATATTGATTACCATCGTCACCGCTTCTTGCAGGCCGATGTGGTGGCCTGGCTCGAACCGATCCCAGAAGAACGGTTTGATGTGATTATCTTGGACCCACCAAGCTTCTCGAACTCAAAGCGCATGGAAGACGTACTCGATGTTCAGCGTGATCATCGCCGCCTGATTGAAGGTTGCCTGGATCGCCTCACCATGGGGGGCAAGCTCTACTTCTCAACGAATAAACGTAAATTCAAACTCGACCCTGATCTAGAAGTGATCGCCAAAGAAATCACCAAGTGGACCGTGCCGCCAGATTTTGCGGACAGTGGCATTCACCGTGCTTGGGAAATTATCAAAACCCCTTAAGGGCGATAGGTACTCAGCTGATAGGTGTTATTGAAAAGAAGATTTTCATCCACCCAAAAGCGACCAGTGGGCGAAGCAATCGCGCCTGGAGTCACTTCACATTCAACCAGCCCCTGAAGAGCTGCCGGGACATTGCTACTAATCCCCTGTCTAAATGGACAGCTCGAGCCCCATGAATTCTGAACCAAAAACTGGCGCGTTCCATTGGGCCTTGGACGATAACCAATAAGTGTCACTGCATGACGGCCATGATCGGCAACTCCTGGCTCATCCTCATCACAGAATTTTGAATCAACCGGTACGCTGGCCTTAAAGAAGCCAGTGCAAATCGAAATCCCTACAGCGCGTCCCGCGCAGATCTCTTCGACGCTCGTAGACTTCGCAGCATTAGAGCTCGATGCAGAATTAACCGCACGGTCATTGCAGTCACCCGCATAATCTCCCGCTCTCTGTTCCATCTGGCCGGCGCAAGCTGGAGAAATCAAATTCACCAAACCGGCCTGCGGATCAAGTCGGTTCTCACTCAAAGCAGACAAGCTCGCAACGAGCTGACGGGCCTGAGTCAAGAAAGCCGGTGAGATGGTTGCTGAAGTTGGCACAACACATGAAGGTGCATTGAGGTAACTACTCAACACCGTCAAAGGTGCTGGGTCTCGGCAGGGAGCGTAGGCGCGGTAATCAGAGAGGTACGAATTTGTGGCCTGCTGAGGAATTGAACTGGTGGTCACGTCATTACGATTTCCCCACCAAACGGTAAACATTGATTCGTTCATCACTCCGGGAATACCAGCTGTTGCGACATTGGCTTCGTCAGCTTGCTCTAAACGACTCTCAAGCCCTGAGATGGAAGCCAGAAATTCTTGGTGATAAGTCAGGGCAGCGGGACGTGGCTGACCGTTGGGTAAAAAAGTCAAATCCAACATTCGACGGGCCACTTGTCTTTGGGTGGTGGAAGCCGGTGGAGTGAGGAAGGATTCCCAGTAAGGCTTTAAGCGGGCAAGAGCACGGCGAGACATAAACTCGTTCTTAGGAACGGTGCACATGCTGGCACGGTTGGCGAAAAAATAGGCCACTCTTCTTTCCGCCTCAGCTCTCGTCTGTGGGTTGGCCAGCAGATCTCTCATCAGCAAAATCTCAATTTGATTGGAGCCAAGAAACGTGGCCATCTTCGTGAGAAAACTTTCTTGCTGTTCGAACGGATCAGTTGAACCTACGTGATCAAAGCCCATTTGGTTTGAGTCGCAAAAGCCAGAACGCTGTGATTGATTAATCACACCACAAATTTGTGCGCCCCAGTTGAAGAGGCGACGGCGACCATTCTCATCATTGAAAAAAAAGTCGGAACCGTTATTGTTGGTGAGTCCACTGTAAGTGAGACTCATCTGCATATAAGAGGGTGATCTTTCCAAACCTAAATTATATTGCATCATCAGGGCGGCGGTATTTGAAGCACACGTGCCAAGCCCATCTTGATCATGAACAGGAAGATAATTAAGCGACTTGGTGGCAGGGCATGACTGCGACCAAGCACTCAGGGAGAATGTGAGTAAAAAAATTACCAATGCCATAGACCGTCCAGCGACAATAACGATCCATCCGAGAAACGACAAAAGGCGTTGGTCGCCCCTTCATCGCTCACAGCAATGATGACGCCGGCCTTGTGAAACTTTTTGCAAACGGCAGAGCCGGGATTTGTTCCGCCTGGACCCACATCGCTTTTTTGGCGGTTCTCACTGGCCTTGAGTGCCAGGCATGCTGGCTTGGATTTATCTAAACAGCTCTTTGAGATCAAGCATGCGCCGTTAGCACATTGAGCGATCTCGATTTTCTGCTCACCCACTTTCCAATCGGCCAACACGGTCGAAGAGAACAAAAGAGCGATGATGGTGATAAATCTCATGGGGTCTCTATCGGCTAAACTCTCATAACCATAAGACATTTCCACCTTAACCGAGCAGCACGCTCAAGTTCGTTTACAGGATTCCGATAAATTACAACATGAGAAGGCTCGCCTATCCCACATTACTGCTCTGTTGTGCTGCTGCCCTGGCTGCCGGCCTGCCGAATATCAAACCATTGGTTGATCATCTTCGCACACTCCCCGCGACTGTTCGTGGTGAAGTCTTTATGAAATCTCGCGTGCCCCTGATGGATAACGACAGCGCCCGCATTTCTATTCGACCTGATCGCAACATCCACTTTGGCTTTGATGAAGACCAGGTCAACGTGAACCTCACGGGCGCACTCAATATGTGCGTGAAGACCATCGTCGATCTTGTGGATGGCTGCTTGCAAGTGGACGTTCGTCATGTCTCGTGGACTCCGGAGAAAGGATTCAAAGCTGATCTTGAAATGGCGAGCTACGACCTGTTTGGAGCGTACGCGAAGGGTACGAAAGAAGAACTTGAAAAAACTCTCAACGAAAAATACAACGCGAAGATGCAGCAAGCGATCACGCAAGTGCGTCGCTTCCGTCAAAGTAAAGATCTCGGCGAAGCTCATCAAGTGGCCCAGGCCATTGGAGCCGTTTTCTCTGGTGGCGATGGTGTCGGAAGTGGCATCGACTTCGGTGGTCGCGTAGGTTTAAATTTTTATCAACCTTATCCAAACCCTGTCGTAGGGAGAGATCATCCCGTACAAATTGGCGATTATCGCGTCGGCATTCAGCATGGTGACAGTGTTTATGCGAGCACGAGTTTCTATAAAAACGCTAATGGTTTGCACATCGAACGCTTTGATATTAACAGTGAGAAAGGTATCAACCTGAGTGAAGGCACTGAGTACGAAAACAATATGCGTATCGTGCTCCATCGCCTGGCCATTGATGCTGATGGCAGTGATATTTCTTTGCACCTTGGCGCCTCAGAAACGATTATGGGTCTCGCAGTTCTTCTGGAAGCTGTGAGTGTGAACGGAGGCTCTCCTCCTTCCCAGACATGCGCTCTCTGCGAGGTCGCAGAACTTCCGCAATTTACGTCCGAAGCTGATTTGAATATGCGTCGGGCGGTTTACAATCTGGTCCGTGACAACCAAACCGCCTTACGTAACTACGGTGTAAGCGCCAACACTCTCGAGCTCTTCTTTAAAGTGGAGCAATGTAAAATCGATGCGCTGGTTTGTCAGATTCCATGCACCGCCGGCAGTGGTCGTCAGCAGTGCCTTACTGGCTGTGCGGAAACCTACCGCACATGCAACGTTCGTCAGTAAAAAACAGGTTCAAATAAAAGGGCCCCCTTGCGGAGGCCCTTTATCCCAGAGTAGCGGGGATGGAGAACTGAAATTAAACTTTGAAACCTTTGAGCTTCGAAGCCAAAGTTGCAGCGCCGGTATCTTCTGGCTTGTAGTGAGCTTTGAACTCTCCTGCAGCAACAGCTTTGATAGACAAGGCGATCTTCTTCGCAGCTTTGTCGATCGAGATAACAACAGCTTTAACTTTCTGACCTTTTTCAAGTTTATCAGAAGGCTTCTCTACGCGCTCTTCAGCGATTTCAGAAATGTGAACGAGGCCTTCGATGCCTGTTTCCACTTCAACGAAAGCTCCGAAGTCCGTAAGACGAACAACTTCACCTTCGAGAGCACTGCCTACTGGCATACGCTCTTCAATGCGCTTCCAAGGATCTTCCTCAAGTTGCTTCAAGCCGAGGCAGAATTTTTGGTTGTCGCGGTCAACTGAAACCACGGCAGCTTTAATTTTCTGACCGACTTTGTACTCTTCAGTAAGAACGACAGCTTTCTTAGTCCATGAGATGTCGGAAACGTGGATGAGTGCATCCACTTCTTCGCCAACATCCATGAACAAGCCGAATTCAACGATCGCTTTAACAGAACCTTCGATAGTTTTACCTACTGGGTACTTGTTAGCGAGATCATCCCATGGGTTCGGCATAAGTTGCTTGATGCCCAAAGAGATGCGCTTGTTTTCGACGTCAACTTCAAGAACGACAGCTTCGATCTTCTCGCCAACGTTGAAGTTTTTCACTGGAGCTTTTTTGTTCGTCCAGCTCATTTCTGAAACGTGGATCAAACCTTCGATGCCATCAGAGAGTTCGACGAATACGCCGTAGTCTTTAACAGAAACGATTTCGCCAGCAACTTTAGTGCCTGGGAAGTATTTGTCTTTTGCAGATTCCCATGGGTTCGGTTGAACTTGCTTCAAGCCGAGAGATACGCGCTCCTTAGAGGCATCGTACTTCAAGATCTTGACGTCAACTTCGTCGCCCACGTTCAACAAGTTAGAAGGGTGCTTCACGCGGCCCCAAGACATGTCTGTAATGTGGAGAAGACCGTCTACACCACCGAGGTCGATGAATGCGCCGTAGTCCGTGATGTTCTTCACGATACCTTTAACGATCATACCCTCTTGGAGTTGTGACAATGTTTCATCACGCAACTTACCGCGCTCATCTTGAAGAATCGCACGACGAGAAAGAACGATGTTACCGCGCTTCTTGTTGAACTTGATGACTTTGAATTCCATTGTTTTACCAATGTACTTGTCCAAGTTCTTCACTGGGCGGATGTCGATCTGAGATCCTGGCAAGAACGCCTTCACGCCGATATCAACTGAGAGGCCGCCTTTCACTTTCGCGATCACGGTACCTTCAACTGCTTCGCCGCGCTCACAAGCTTCAGAGATTTTGTCCCAAGCTTTGAGGATTTCCGCTTTATCTTTAGAGAGAACGAGGTTGCCCATGGCAGACTCGAGCTTCTCCAAGTAAACCTGGATTTCGTCGCCGGTCTTAACTTTCAAAGTGCCGTCGTATGAACGGAACTCTTTAGCAAGAACGAGACCTTCTTGTTTGTAACCGATGTCGACCATGACGTAGTCGTCAGTGACGTTCACAACTCGGCCCATGAAAACTTCGCCTTCAGCGAAATTCTTAGCAGCGCTAGAATTGATCAAATCTCCGAACTCGGACTTAGCTTGAACTTCCGTTTCGTCACCTTGGACGAAATCGAAACCTTTCACCCAAGCCGGGATTTGAAAGGATTTAGTAGCAGTAACAGTTTGTTTAGTAGGCATATTTTATGCCTCCTTTTTTGACATTGCCCCTTCTACGAAGGGTTCCCTTGCGAGAGCAGAATTTATAAGCGAAAGGGGGTCCCAGAGTCAAAAGAAATCAAGTTCTTGAGGCGAATGGCCCACTGCGTTTGAGGGAGAAACGCAGGCGCTGAAGGGAAAGGCGTTCATAGAGCTGGAGAAGCTCTCCGGCATAGCGGTCAAAGTGGTGTTTTTCCGTGAGATCCGGCAACGCAACCCCGAGGGCGGCATGGAACTTTTTATGATTCTGTAGGATCTCCAAGGCACGGGCGCGCAGCTCACGAACATCACCGGCCTGATAAGTCAGCCCCAAGGTCCCCTCTTGCAGCAAGTGTGTCCGTGCCGAAGTACGAGGGAGCAGGGCCGGCACCTGATGCAACAGGGCCTGTAATTCATGGTCTTCAAAAGGCACATCGGTTTCTAGCGCCACAAACAGGTGCTGACCCGTTAAGGTTTCAGCGCCCCAACTCCGTGGATGAAAAGAGATGTGATGTTCCAATCCTCGCTCGAGGACTGAATGCTTAAATTTTTCATAGAACGGATGTTGATACCACGAGCCCTCCGTCGCGAGCGAGAGCACCACGTGCTTACCAGCGAGTTCAAGCAGAGGAAGGGCCATAAACAACGGGGCAAAACGATCGATATCATCTTCGTCTGGACGAACGTAGGCACAGATTTTCCAGATATCGCCCGTCGGTGCGGCCGCTGGATGATGAGGGTGCTCAAGGCCTGCACCCGTGAAGCCTACCTGGCGACCACCGAGTGGAAGTATGTCCATCACACGATCGCCCAGCGCTGCAGAAAAACACAGCACCTGATCGACGCGGGTGATGAAGTAGTCATGCCAAAACGGACGATAGAGTTCTCCCACATCTTCATTGCTGGTATAAACCAATGGAATGCGGGCTTCGCGCTTAAGAGCAAATCCCAACACCAGTGTCGGTTTGTAATTGTAGCAATGAACGAGATCGAGTTGATCTGCTTTGACTAGTTGACGCACGAACTGGAAGAGTTCAACGGCCGAGCGCCATCCCCCTCTGATATCCAAGTAGTGACGACGAATATCTTGCTGTTCTGCAAGCCGATCGAGCACAGATCCTTTGCGACAAACCAATAGCGGATTACCGCCGAGATTATGAAATGTTGTAACGTCAGCAAGAACGCGATGGCAGTTCGTACCATGGCCCATATCCATGCATACAAAAAGCACGTTGAGGTCGGAGAGGCGGAGTTTTTCGCGCACACTACTCCCCTTTAACCACTTCAGCTGAGACGGAGCCAATTTTGATTTTCGCATTGGCGCGTAGGAGTGTGCGACTGTCATCGTCAGAGAGCCAGAAAGTCATGTCACCGCTTTTTAGTGTCTTGCCGGTATAGGCGGTATGCGCCTTCACGCGAATGCTGTTCAGCTCCCCGAGCTTTGTTTTGATTTTTTCGCGGGCCTCTACCTTAACTTCCATGATGAGGATTTTAGCTTTGTTCACGACCGGTAACACATACTCGTCACCAGTCTTGAGCGGCAAACCTCGAATGAGCCATAGCACGCTCAAACCGTCGATGCTGTAGCGTGGAATAAAACTTTTCCAATTTCGATTCTTCGTTTTTCCATCGCGGACTTGTTTTTGGTAAGCCGTGGTCCAGAGCTTCTCACGGTCATAGAGTTGCACTTCATCAACGTCTTGTTTACTTTCACGCTGCACGAGATTGTACCGAAGACCTACAAACTTCTCTTGATCTACGTAGGTATCAAGATGGTCATCCAGTTCATAAATGGCACTGTAGAACGGAGCACTCTTAAAGAAGGCCTGAAAGTGATGGACTGGTTTATTACTCATGCTCTTCAAGCCGCGGTAACTCAGCACGACTTTGCCTACGGTCATACCGAGGTAGTCCACATCCAAGAACATCTTCTCATCGACTTTGAAGCGAGGCTTGAACTGTGTCCATGAAAGCGCCGCCTTCTCATCAAGCGCCTTGAGTTCAGCTGGGTAGTCCGCCGGATAAGCAAAACCTGGTGTCGCGACCATCACAACCGAAGGAGCCACCACTTTCTTCGCGACTGGTTGAGCTTTAACTACGGGAGCTTTTTTCTTGGCCACGGGTTGAACTATCTTTGTTCCAACAACTGGAGGAGGTTCCACCGCGGGAGTTTCCTGAACAGCGAACTTCGTGACTTCTTCTTCTTTGGCGCCGACTTTTTCTAATTGAGCGTTATCAACTTTATCGCTTTTCTTAAACCACTGCTTGCTCCACGAGCAGCCAGTGCCTAAAAGGCATAGAAGAATGACATGGGTCAAAGAAAGCTTATTGAATGACATCCTTCGATGGTAAGGCGTTCAGTGGCGAGGTTCAAGGTGGAGAACTTTACCAAGGGCGGCACGAAGACTGTCTTCGCCGCTCAGGAACTCCACTTGGACCTTAATGAAATACAGACGTGGATCCTGGGAAACTCGGCGCAACTTCACCATGTCTTTTTCCGAACAAACCACCATCGCCGAGTGGCGGCTGGCCTTCAAAAGGATGTCGTTCACATCTTCTTGGCTGAAGAAATAGTGGTCAGGGAAGCTGATTTTTTCTACCAGGCGCGCCCCGTGCCCTTCGAGGGTTTGAAAAAAGGAGCCAGGAGAGGCAATGGCCGTCACGGCCACGACATCTTTGCCTTGCAACTCTTCCACTCGGAAACGGAAAGCATCATAGCCATCAAACAGGCCAATCGCACGGTAGCTCATCTCACACCATAGAGGCCCGTGGTGATGGTAGCGGGCCAAAAACTCACGCAGAGATTGCAGTTTTTCCGCGCTGACCATGTTGGAGCGACTCACCACAATGGCATCCGCATCTTTCAAAGCTGTTAAACCTTCACGCAGATAACCCAGTGGTGCAGTCTGATAAAGACTGAGATCCATGGTGGCATCAAAGAGCACTAGATTGAAGGAGCGGTAGATGCCCAAGTGTTGAAACCCATCATCTAGTAAAACTACGTCAGGTTTTACGTCCGGAAAAAAGCGCGTGAGATTGCGAGCACGTTCTTTACCGACGATGACGGCACCCTTTTTCATCTTGCTGGCAATCATCAGCGGCTCGTCGCCGTAGTCATGGGGATTCAGGCGAAAACGTTGGCCCGACTTCAAAAGACCGGCCCCGTCTTCGAGCAGACCTTTGTAACCGCGCGTGAGTACCACAGGAGTCAGCCCGGCATCGGCCATAAAATCAGCGAGCCAAAGGATCGTGGGTGTTTTACCAGTGCCACCGAAAGTAATATTACCTACTGAGATGACCGGCACTTTGTAGTAATGGCGTTTAAGAAAGCCGTACTCATAACCAGAACGGCGAAGACGATAGGCCCACTCCCACGCCCAAGAGAGGGGTGAGAGAGTGACTTTGCGTAATGTTTCGAGAGCGCTCACGCCATCTCCTTGGCCATCATGCCGCCCACATCGCGTTCACCGCCGGCCAACATCCCAGGGAGTTTGGCCAGAGCTTCAGTGGTGCTATTCCAGTGAGTCGGATCTTGCCACCAAGATA
>JBEIPE010000012.1:0-22474 GCA_040377215.1 Halobacteriovoraceae bacterium | reverse complement strand
GGACGAGAAATCATCGCTCCGATGAAAAATCAGGCGCCACGCAGCTGCCGCGGTCGCGTGGACATGGCCCTTGATTGCGCCACCATCAATCCGCAGCTCTCAGGCTGGAGCTATCAGCAGATCGAAGGCGACTCGACTTGGGTTGTAACGAATTTTGGAAGTTACGGAAAGCTGAACACGGCGCTTGCGCCGTGGGCGCAAGGTTTGTGGTTTGGTAAAGAAGGCTCTTCTAGCGTGAATCTTTCTACCGGCGCTTACACTAACCTGGAAGGCGGCTCTGTCTTCTCACCTTTCAGTGGCGTGCTGATCTACTTTCAGAAATAAAAAAGGGCCCCGAAGGGCCCTTTTTATTAGGTTTTCTGTGGAGCGCGGATGATGACATTCCACGCATCGTTGGCGTTCTTCACGTTCTTATCAACGTCTTTCATAAATGTGTCGCGGGCTTCTTCAGAAGAAAAGCAGTAGTTCTTACCTTGGTAAGCAGCGGTGATCGTCGGATCGCATTTTACTTTGGCACCTTTGCGGCACAGGCCCATGGCGCAGTGACCATCGAACTCAACAGCAACAGGCTTCACTTCAGCTTTCTTATCGCAGTTGCACTTGTGGTCTTTACCGTGGTGGCCGCCCTTACCGCCGTGTGAACAAGCGCCGAGTACCAACATCATCGCGAGCATCAAAAAAATTCTCATGTGTTATCCTTTTCGTTTTAAGTTTTTAATCTGACATTGGGGACAAATCCCCGAAAATTCTAAATGATGTTTAAGTTGGGCATAGCCCATTCGTGCTACCTGCATTTGTACCATTTCTGGCAGACAAACATCGATTTGAATGATCTTTTTGCAGAGCGTACACATGAGATGGTGGTGGTGTCCATGGTGACCATGCTCACAGCCTTCACCGTGGGCGTGATCGGCCATTTCCCAACGCACTAGCCCATCACCGAACAATCTTTTCTCAACCAGCTTGGCCTCTTCAAAAGTTCCCATGCTGCGATAGAGAGTCGCGAGGTCAAAGCCTTCGCTCTTCAATTTCAGCGCTAATTCTTCAACAGTGAATGGCCCGTGATTCTTCAGCAAGAAACTCAGAATCGTGCGACGCTGCTCCGTCACCTTTAGACCTGCTTGTTTAAGCAAATCCTCTGGTGCGTGGGGATCACCGCTCACGTCTCCCCGCTTTCTTCAATTTTTTTGTGGATGCTGGCACGCAACTCTCGAAGTGAGTCGATACTCTTTTTTAAGTAATCATCGGCCTTGGCCAGACGCTCTTTTTCCTCGGGCAGCGCCAATTTCTTCTCTTCCAGATTACGCAGAACTTTTTTGACTGCGCCTTGAATGATGGTCAAGTGATTGGCCAGCTCATGAATATGGCGACGCTCTTCTGAGTATTTCATGGTCTGTTCTCAACAAGGTACTGAACATCCACCAGAAGTTGATCGATCTTTTCTTGTTCAAAACCGTAGTAACCACGAATCTGTCCGAGCTGATCCACCAGAACCACTTTTTCAGAGTGAGCGATATCGTAAAGATCTTTTGCCGGCTGCGCTGGCGCAACATTCACTTTGTAGCCGTCGCGATAGAGCTTGAAGAGCATGTCGCCATCTTCGTGAGTGAGGAAAGTCCACACACTCGTATCGGCCTTATAGTCGGCCGCGAGCTTCGCCAGAACTGCTGGCGTATCAAACGAGGGCTCAACAGTGAATGTGACGATCGCTACGCCTTTGGTGTTTTTGAGGCGCTCTTGAATCTTCACTGTATCTTGCAACATTTTAGGGCAAACAGAGGGGCAACGAGAGAAGACAAAATTTGCGAGATAGACTTTGCCACGCAGGTCGTTTGAGCTGAATGGCTTCCCTTCCTGGCTTATAAGCTGCCAGTCAGGAACTTGGGCAATGACATAGAGTTCTGAAACGGGCGCCTTCGGTTGGCAAGAAACGGCGAAGAGAGCGAACAGAAGAAAGCACCACCGCTTCAGCGCGGTGCTCGCTTGGAGCGACTTGCCGGCTGAAGCTGGTGAGGTGCCATTCATTTATTTTGTCTCAATTCGATCCATCAGCGCTTTGCGTGCTGTCTGATCTTTGCGCAACTTCATGAGATCCTCGACGTAGTACGTGAGGGCCCACAGGTCATCATCACTGACGACATCTTTCCAGCCTGGCATTCCCGATCCCGCCACGCCGTAGAGCATGCGCTGATAAATATCAGCAGTTGAGTGGATTGAACGTAACTCATGGTAAGTGAAATCAGGTGGAACAACTTTGTAGTTGTACTCTGAGTCCTGCAACTTCAGCTGGTAGATGGTTTCATCCATCCCTGCCATCGCCGTACCATTGATCTCTTTGCTCCAAGCATTGATCTGATCCATCGACGCGTAAGCGCGGTGGCAAGTCGTACACTGAGCTACGATATGGTAAACCTTCTCGCCGCGAGCAATCGCCTCGACGCGCTTCTCTTCACCGTAAGGATTCGGTGTTGACTCAATCTTAGTGCCCAACGCTTTGTCGGCGCCTTCCCAAGTTTGAGGAGCAAAGGTTTTGATGTATTGAGTGACCGCATCCAGACGCTCATCCGAGATGTCCCAAGGCAACATCGCTGAGCCATTGAGGCCTTTGCGAATGATGCGATGAAAGTCCGCATCGTGCGGAAGTTCGCCGTAAGGAACGTTGGCGAACTTGTAGATACCTTGAGTGAGGTTACGTGGTGGTGGGTTCATCCCTGGGTATGACACGCCTTTGCCGTCGCCGGCAGCACCGTGACACTGAATGCAGTATTCAACGTAAGTGTTGTGGCCCAAGTTCAGTGTGGCCGCATCTACGGCTTTCCCGCCGGCAAACATTTTGCCTTCAGTAAAAGCTGCTTTCTCGCATGCGGTAACTGCTACAAGCAAAGCCAGGAGCAAAAGTTTCATAACGTTCCTTTCCATAACTATTTACCGTGTCTTTTTTCGTCAGAGATATAGATGAAGCCCTTCAACACAAAGAATGCGATGAAGAGAACCAAGAGCAAGAGCCAAGTCGGTGACTTGAGCTGGTTAGCTTTCGGGAAGTTGTAAGGGTGAACGATGATAGAAGATTCAGATGTGAACTGAGGCTTCGTCGTTTTAGGAGCTTCCATAAATAAATCCTTCGAATTAACGATAGAGAGATTCGAGAATAATAAAGACGGCATAGGCCACCGCCGACAAAGGAATCAAAGCGACGAATTTCATCCACTTCGTTTCTTCTTTCAAGTGCATATAGAAATAGCCCACGATGGCCGCTTTACCTACTGCGAGGAACGTCAACGAACTCGCCTTCGCAAAGTAACTGATCTTCATATCTGGAATCAAAAGTTCCACGATGGTCAGTACAGTTAGTACGGCAAAAACTTTAAAGTACTCGCCGCGATGACTCTTGTGACTTACAGCACTCACAAACAGCTCCTTATCCTAGGATTGACTCTTTCTATTTATTAATAAACCGAGATCGATCATTAACTTGTTAATTCCATCTTTCACTATCGGGTAGTAACCACGCACACGTCCCTGCTGATCCACCAAGACGAGATGATTCGAGAGAATCACTTCTTCCATGGTCAACGTTCGTTTGCCGAGCTGATTGGGAACTTTCAAGCCGTTCACAATCAAAGCTTCTGTTTCACTGGCAGGACCAGAAACAAAACGCCACACCGTTGGGTTGGCCTTCATTTCACGGGCCTTGGCGTACAAAACCGCAGGCGTATCAGTGGCCGGCTTAACGGTCAAAGACACGATCGCCGCACGATCCACCACACCGCGGATACGATGCTGAACGCGCTGTACTTCTTTGAACGAAATATCGCAGATTCCTGTGCAGTCCGAAGACATCACGTGAACCAAGTAAACCTTGCCTTTCAACTCACTCGAACCAAAAGTCTGGCCGGTTTCATCGTAAAACGAGAAATACGGCACGGTCGTGAGCACTGGAAGCTCGTTCGGCAAACGGCGGCCAATGCTTTTGAGCAATGGGTACGCAAAGAGGAAGACGGACGCACAGATCCAGAACCACTTATTAAGCACCATCTTCTCAACAAATGTTGAGTTACGAACATGCCCCGTAGTTGTAGCGGCAGCTGTTGCTTCCACAGTCATCCTTCTATAAAACGAACAGACCCAAGAACATCACAACCCAAACAACACCTAAAAAGTGCCAAAACTTTTCTACGTTAATCGTCTTCTGCAACAGGTACGGTGAGGGTGTCCGAAGAACCCAGCGCAAGTAACCCAAAGCAAAAAGACCCAACACCACATGGACTGCGTGGATCCAGGTGAAGCCGTACATCACTGAAGCAAAGATCCCCGACGTCACAAAGACGCCCGAGTTTTTCATCGAGAACCATAGGCCACTTTGCGCGAGCATGAAGGCCACACCCAAAAGTGTGGTCAAGCCCAGGTGCCCTTTCGCTGCGGCAAGATCATTCTTCGCTACACTCAAGCGCACCTGATAGCAGTACCAACTGCTGATACTGATCAAAATCGTGCTCAAAAGCGGAAGCCACAAAGACACCTTCGCCACTCCCATGGGAGGCCATACATCTGCCGAAGAACGGTAGACGGCGTATCCCATGAAAAGTGTCACAAAGAGCATCGCCGCTGAAATCAGCACGACAGTCATTGCGAGGTTATTTTGTAGCTCGTTACGTTTCACGCTGGTCCTTGTACCAATTCTTCAGTTTGGTATTGGAAGTCGCGGCCATTTTTCAAATTCGGGTTACCGAACTCGTGCGGACCGCACTTAACGACAGGAATCACATCATAGTTGTGGTGAACCGGTGGTGATGGAATAGTCCATTCCAACGTGCCCACGTTCCACGGATTGTTCGGAGCTTTCTTCCCTTTGTACAAAGACCAAAGGAAGTTGATCACGAAAATAATCTGGAAGGCACCCATGAGAATCGCAGAAATGGTGATCATTTCATTGATCGGCATCAAGCGCTTAAGTGAGTCGTAAACGAATGGGTTGTAGATACGACGATGCATACCACCGTAACCCACCATCAACATTCCGAAGAAAATCCCGTTCAACGGAATCATGGTTCCCCAGAAGTGAATCTTCGCCATGGTTTCGTTCATCATGCGACCGAACATTTTCGGGAACCAGAAGTAGATACCTGCGTAGCCACCCAAAAGAACTGAAGCTGCCATGGTGTAGTGGAAGTGACCTACCACGAAGTAAGTGTCGTGGAGGTACAAGTCAGTTGTAACCGTACCGAGGTGGAGACCAGTAAGGCCGCCCAAACCGAAGACGAAAACCACGCCCAAAGAGAAGAGCATCGGAGAATCGAAGCGGATAGAGCCTTTCCAAATGGTTCCGAGCCAGTTGGCAAAGAAGATCGCAGAAGGAATTGAAATGGTCATGGTCAAGGTCATGAACGACTGAGTGAGCAACGGGCTCATCTGAGTGGTGAACATGTGGTGACCGTAAACGATGGTTGAAAGCACGCTCACCGCTGTCATGGCCAAAGCTGTCGCTTTCGCACCGAAAGCCGGCTTACGAGAGAAGAATGACAACAAGTCAGACACGATACCCCAGGCTGGGAGAATCAAGATGTAAACTTCCGGGTGACCGAAAATCCAGAACACGTGTTGGAAGAGAACCGGATCGCCTGAGCCAGAAGTGGCTGATGCGCCAGCGAGGAAGAATGTGGTTCCCATCACACGGTCAAGGGTCAGCAAGATTACGCCTGCGCCCAACACCGGAACGAAAATCGCGTTCAAGATCGCTGTGAGCCAGAGGCCCCAGATCGTGAGTGGCATGTCGAAGTAGCCCATGCCTGGAGCACGCAAAGTAATAACAGTCGTAACGTAGTTCACGGCACCCATTGTTGATGAAACACCAAACAAGAAGATGGCGATACACCACAAGGTCTGCCCTGCTCCGGGACTACCAATCATCGTGGAAAGTGTTGGATAAGACGTCCAACCGCCAGCCGCTGCTCCCAAAGGAAGGAAGAGTGAAGCGAGCAACACGACCCCTGAAAGGAACGCGAACCAGAATGAGAGCATGTTCAACATCGGGAACGCCATGTCGCGCGCGCCAATCATGAGCGGAATACAGTAGTTACCAAACGCACCAATCAAGATCGGTGTGATGGCGTAGAAGATCATGATGGTTCCATGCATGGTGAAAAGCATGGCGTAGCTATCTGGTGGCACGATACCAGCAGAGTGCGGGAACAATAGGTTGCCGATCACAGGGAACGGCTGCCCAGGGTAGGCCAATGTCCAACGGATCAAGAGCGCCATGAGGCCGCCGACGCCGAGGAAGAAGATTCCGTACCACAGGAATTGTTTCGCGATCACTTTGTGATCGAAAGAGATGAGGTACTTACTAATAAATGTCGTAGGTTCCGGGTGAATTTCGTTATATCCGCCGCTCATATTAGTACTCCCACTTCCAGCCCCACGCTAAGTTCTTATCGTCGGGATTATTTGTATTCAGTGCTAGCTTCTCAGATGTCGACAACCAACCCTTGAAGTCTTCTTCGTTGTAAACAGTCAGCTTCGCTTTCATCATGTAATGGTGAGTGCCGCACATTTCTGCGCACACGATGTCGTACTCACCCGGAATATTGGCATCCCACCAAACGCGCGTGATACGTCCTGGAATGGTGTCCACTTTCAAGCGTACGTTCGGGACGAAAAATGAGTGAATCACGTCTTTTGAAGTCAGGTGAAAGAGGATCTTCGTGTTGGTAGGAACGCGCAGATCGTTATTGGTCACGATATCGTCAGCTGTACCGAACTGATCATCTGGTCCAGCGTAACGGAAAGACCACATCCACTGCTGAGCCATGACTTCTACGCGAAGCACTTTTTCAGTTTTTGGGTTTGGCCACTTCCAGAACACATCCAACAAATCGTTGTTTGAGAGACGAGTGATGTTCAAGTCAACAGAGAGGAATACCGCGGCACCGATGAACGCAGTGATAAGAAGGTGTTTCTTCTTATTGCCATAAGTGTAGTACGGCGTCTTGCTGCGTTTTTGGCTGTAGAGGTATGAGAACCCGAACAAGCCGATGCACACCAAGATAAAGTAGAAGATCGCCAACACTGTTGTGTAGGTAAAGAGACTGTCGATCAAATGACCGTTGGTCGAAATGTCGATCGGTGGTTTTGAGAGTTCCCACCAGCTCGTCGATACACTTAAGTTTAAAAAGTCCATTAAGCTTCCCCTCAGAATAAGCAAAAAAAATTATCTAAAAGCCAGCATCGCCACGAACACGCACGGCAAGTAGACCAACGACGAATAGAAATAGCGTCGTGACCACGTCAGCATGTCCTGGGAATCTTCTTTGTATTTGTAGCCGATCAACGAGAGCACCACGAAGGCACCGCCCACGATAATCATGGTGTTGCGGTAGCCCTCGCCTGCTTCGCCAATGGCGAAGGGAAGCAAAGAAACCAGCAACAAGATCAACGTGTAGAAAGCAATTTTGTGAACCACAACGCGAATACCAAGATCAGTTGGGAACGTCTTAAGGCCCGCGTTCTTGTAATCTTTAGCGTGGTAAATGGAGATAGAAAGGAAGTGAGGCAACTGCCATACAAACAGAATGGCGAAGAGAACCACACCCAGAAGGCCAATTGAGTTGGTCACTGCCGTCCAGCCCATCAATGGTGGAATGGCGCCTGGAATCGCACCGGCAAACAGGGCCCATGAAGTACGCTGCTTCATTGGAGTGTAGAGAAAGACGTAAGTGAGAGTGGCCACCAGACCCAAGAAAGCCGTCAAAGGATTTGCGACTAGGAAAAGAGCGATCAAGCAGATTGCAATCAGGCCGACGCCCATTTTCGTGGCGAACTCAGGGCTCACTCGCCCTGAAGGAATCGGACGGTACTTCGTACGCTCCATTTTCGCATCGATATCTTTTTCCATTACACAGTTGATCATGCAGGCACCGGCCACAAGACCAGAGGTTGCCAAGGTCGCAATTATTCCTGTCATCAGGCTAATTTCACCTGGGGCCAAAAAAAGACCCAAAGCGCTGGTGAAAATCACCAACATCGAAAGACGAGCTTTCGTAAGAGACAAAATATCACCGATGAGTGATGTCTTGTGCCCGGCCATATCTATCGAAGTTGCAAAAAGTGTAGTCATAGCAGCTCAAACGTTAATTTTTTGGGTCGTATTTTTTCGCAGCTCTAAAGAGCAAATAGAACGGAATATAGGTCACGAGAATGAACACTCCGAGGATGATGATGGTGTATGGCGGTTTCCCGTCATTCAAAGCGGCGTGGCAGTTCGGACAAGCCAGAACTGCCGTTGACCACACCATCAATAAACCGATGAGGAGTGTTTTGATCATAGGAGGTAAATAAAGGTGAAGACCAAGATCCACACCAAGTCCACAAAGTGCCAGAAGAGACCAAGGATCTCGAGGCGATTGTAGTCACCATTGTCATAGCGGCCTTCACGAGCGAACTTGTATTCGCAGATTAAGTAGATGACCCCAGTCAGTACGTGGAGACCGTGGAAACCGGTGATCACATAAAACGTTGAGGCAAAAAGATTGTTCCCGTGGGCGAAGCTCGAAAGCGTCATGCCTTGGTGAACAAGATGCTGATACTCGTAAACTTGGATGCCCAAGAAGAAAACACCACCGGCAATCGTAACCAGGAGCCAGTTCAACATGCCCTGACGGTCTTTGCTCTTACAGCAATCGATCGCAAGAACCATCGAAAGCGAGCTGCAGACGAGGATGAAGGTCGCAAAACCTGAAAGGTTAATGCCTAGGTATTGAGCAGGATGTGGCCAATCCATGGTGGCGCGCAAAACGCCGTAGGCCAAGAGAAAACCACTGAACGACATCGCGTCGGTGACAAGGAAGATCCACATGGCGAGTTTGCCGATGGAGGCCTTACCAAACTGAGGGTCGTTTCTATCCTCATGAGCATGCTCAAGAGATGATGCGTGTGACATACCGGATTCCTTTTTTGTAACTCATGGTATTACTGATCCCGCGCAATTGGAATAGGATTTATGTTAATCATGACGCTGTTGTGAACCACTGATAGAGCATCAAATAAATGACGACTCCTGTGAGTGAAACGTACATCCAGATCGGGAAAGTCCAGCGAGCAATTTTTTTATGACTCTCCCACTCCCCACGAAAAGCATGCCAAAAAGTTTTCAGGATCATGGGCACCATGACCGCGGCTAAAATAATGTGGGGAACCAAGATCAGAAGGTAGACTGTTTTAATCCAGCCCAGATCCGGAAAAGGTTTTGAACCGGCGTGATAATGATAGACCAGGTAGCACGCCAAAAACGCCGCCGACACGAGCAACGCTGAGATCATCAACTTTTTGTGAAGCTCTTTGTTGCCGCGCTTGATCGCCACGTAACCACTGCCCAACAGGATCGTGGCAACGGCGTTGAGAGACGCATTAATGGCAGGAAGGTCGTAAACAGTCATTCCGAGACGGCCTTGGGATGTTGTCTAACTATTAATTTAATTTAAGTTATTTTAGCGTACGGCCTAAGCATCCCGCAATGCTGATTTCCTGAGACAAAGGCCGTCCCACCAGCGTCTGGCCAAAAGAAAAGTTGGTCCGATTGCCGAATCGGCTTATCATGCCCCCATGCTGCATGAACTCGAAATGCTTCAGCGCCGACGCGCTCAGCTTTACCAGCAAATACTCCAGCAAGCCGAGCTACACCTGAAACACAATGTTCAGGAGTGCCGCTCGCGTCGCAATGAAGGCAATCGCTGGTTTTTTCGTAAAGGTATGGAGCAGGGCATTGATAGTGGCCTGCGCTATTATTTCGAAAACTACCTCAACTTCAGCGAAGACCCACGTCCCTTGGCCCAGATACTGTTTGAGCACAAAAAAACTGTTATTGAGACCTGTGAGCTCACTCCCTATAAAGCGGTGGTGAATTGGGGTCTAAGTGAATTGGAAGATATTTTGGATGTCGAACGCGAAGACGTGATTTGCGGAATCCAACACGGGCTGTGTGCTGTCGCCCACAACCTCCCCCGCCTCATCAAGACCTCGGAAAATAAAAAGGCCCCCGTGCGGAGACCTTCTCTGGCTTCGTCTAAATAATCCTCTCCAACCTAACTTGTCGCTAACAGCGGCCTATGGGATAACAACTCCATGCTCCTAGGTCTCGACTTTCGACGTGAATTCAACTGGCGTGGCACAGACCTAAGGGTGGGTTTTCTACTGCCTGAGGCACGCGTCAAAATTTCAGCGGGCATCGCCCACATGTCCCGGGAAACCATCCGCCATCGTTTTTTCGGAATCAAAAATGGCTTCACTGAGCGTGAGCTCAAACATCTCACCGAGATCGATGGCTATCATCACTTCGCTTTAGGCGTTGAGGAAGTACACAATCCTGAACGTGGCATCGCTGTGATGCGCATGGTGCGCGATGATCTCAGCCCCAAAGAAGCTGAAGTCGCCCTTTTGTTGATTGATGATTATCAGCGCGCGGGCCTGGGAACATTGCTGATGCATTTTTGCTTAATCGCCGCCGCTGAACGAGGCATTGAAACTCTGCGCTTCACTTATCTTCCCGACAATACCGGCATCGTGAAGCTCATCAAACGTTTTGGTAATCCCAAAGCTGATATTCTGGCGTCTGATTATGTGCAGATGAAAATTACGATTGAGAAACGACAGATCGATGAATCGCTTAAGGTGTTGAAAGAATTTTTTGCACCGGCATCCAACGATCCCCGTGGGCCATAAACTCTGCTTTGAGTTTGTCTTGGCTACCTATGATGAGCATGCCCCACATGAGCGGATGGCGAATGAGAAACTCCGCCATCTGCAACGGGCGAACATCATCCCGCATCTCCCGAATCTCATTCCAGCGCTTCACACCCTTGCGGGCGGTACGCTCTTTTTGGCATTTGAGTCGGAAATCAGCACACAGCTCTTGGTAAGCAGCGATCTGCAAATCTACTTTTGACCAACGCTCCCACGCAGCGGTTGTGACGGCAAACATCAAGCGCGCATCAAGGAAGTCTTTCTTGCTTAGATGTGGCCACTGCATGTTGAGGCCAAGCCGCTCCATCCAATAGCCTAGTTTTTCATGCACGCCGATACTCCCACGCTCGATGGATTGGGAGATGGCGAGGAAATACATGGCGCCATCTAAGGGATCATGCACGATGGTCCACACTTGTGGATCGGCTTCGCGCAGAATGCCGTTGTTGCGAGTTTGTAGATTAAGAATGCCAAGCGAGCGGCCACCATCAGCGGTTTCCCATGATTGAAGATCCACACGTGCGGTGCTCTGACCGTAGATATAAGGAATGCCTAGGTAGCGGGCGCGGTAAGTGCCGTTCCACGTACGCACACTGCCCTCTTCACTGGTGGCGGCCGAAGTCTGCAACTCATCTAAGCGACCGGCCCAGAGAGCACGCAGTGCCTCCGGTCCTTGTGGGTCCTGCATATCTAGCAAGTAAGCGCGCTCTTGATCGAAATATTTCAAAGCGGCACGTTCCCAGTTGGCCACCATGGGACCGATCAGATGACCGTTCTTCTTCCAGCTATCACGGCGAATGCGCACGCGCATATGACGCGAAGAAATTTTCTCGAGAGAAAGCTGCCAGCGCTCTTGTGTCGTCCTAAAAATCTGGCCGGTATTGAGACCAATCACGGAGATCCCCAGTGAAGCGGTGAAGCCACCAAAGACTTGGTAGTCACGTCCCTCACCAATATCCCATTCGTCCCAAGCGGCATGATCGAGCGGAAGTGACCAGCGGCCTTCAGGTTGCTCTTTGAAAGCACGTGACTCCCAGCTTGCTCCCTTGAACGGAACGAGGCCGAGCGAAAGACCTATCCGCCCCGTGAGAAGTTTTGTAGCGACGCCGATACCAAGGCCACCTTCCACTTTATGCCGACGAATTTGTAGACGTGGCACTGATGCATCAGCTTCACGCCAGTCGGATGAGAGTCCCGACACGGCCGGGACAAATTCGTACTTTTGTTTTTCCCAAGCGATCTGCGTGAAGACGGGAAAGACGGTAGAGTTGATGCCACCCAACAAAAAAGAGACTCGCCCTGTGAGGTCGAAGCGGATGGGCAACGACATCGGAGAACCGACGGTAGAAGTGAGGTCATAGGGAGTTGTCGTAGTTAACGACTGCGCAAGGGCGCAGACACTGAATGCCGAAAGAAGGAGAGCAAGGACCAGGTTTTTCATAGCGGCAGTTAGAGTAACCCGCCCCCGGATTGGCCGCTATAGACGGAGTAAAAAAGAAAGGGACCCCAAAGGGTCCCTTCTTCTGAGCTCGCCAAGAGGGCCCAAAGGCCTCAATTGGGCTAGGAAGACGTGTTTAGAGGGCCTCGAGAAGCTTTTCTTCACTCACGTACGGATGGAAGTGGTTTTCAATCTGAACCTCTCCCTTCTCTGGGGTCGGAGTGTAGACGTTATCTAAAAACAGCTGCTTGAGCTCGAGTCCGCTGAAAAACTCTAAGTTATTGATGAAGTGATCGGTGGTGATGAGGGTCTTTTTGTAGGTCTGGAAGTAGCCACGCAAGAAGGCCTTGAGTCCGCCCTTGTCTTGCATCAGGAAGTCCAGGTATGCGAGGAAAGCAGAACCGTGCGCGTACGCTTGGTTATTCGTGTTCCGTGCGTAGATCGAGCGACCTGCGAGGTTCGCCGGCACACCCGGAGTTGGACTACGGTAGTAGCCGCGGTCGCGCCAGCTCGCGATGGCTTCATCGATCCATCCTGAATTACCATCCGCTGGCATAACACCTTTCGCGAAGTAGCAGTGGAGCATTTCGTGGTCGAGCGCTGCGAACGAGGTCATGGTGGCACCTGCGTGCTCCATGCCGCCGAAGCCGGCGCCGTAAGCGATGAAGCTATCATGCATCCATGGGCCATAGTCGGCTTCAAGCTCTGCAAACACACGACGAGCTTCTTCTGCGTACTTGCTCACGCTCCAAGGAATGAACGTGTAGACAGTGAATGGGATTTCACGCCCATCAATCGACTTCACGTTGAAGTACTGCGTGCGGCGAGAACCTTTTCTCATCGTATGAAAGTAAGCAGAGGATGTTGTGTACCAAGCTGGGTATTCAATTCGCCAAGCGTTCTGGCCAGTCTTGGTGACTTTACCGTTAGCGTGGACCACTTGCGTGTGGATCTTGCGGCCTTTGAGTTCAATGTCCATCACGCGTGCGTGTTGGTCGAATTCAAGGTTCACGGGAAGGTACTGCTCCCAGAACAAACGATCTTTCAAATCGCGAATCCAGAACGCCGCTTTGACGTTGCGGAAAATGGTATAGCCGACGTTCTCTTTGATTTGGTTCACGATTTTGAATGTGTGAGTGCCGATGGCAAGCGGCTGCAAAGCCACGCGCACTTTAGAAACTTCCCCAGGTAACGAAATGAGTTTTTGGTCGACGGGCTGACCGTTGATTTCAACGAGGCTCGGCGTCGGCACGAGATCAAAAATCGGCATGCCCGGTTTTGTGACGGTGAATTGAATCGTTGATGTGGCCGTGGTGCGACGTTTGCCGGCATCAAAAACAATCTGATGATGAGCATGGGTCATATCCACGAAAACAGCGCGGCCTTCAGGGATATTAAAATCCGGCGGAGCGAGATGGAGATTGGCCCATGAGTGGGCAGCATAGATGAGTGAACAAAGAAGTAAGATGGATTTCATTTTGATTCTCCATGATGTGTTCGTTCACAAGCTTCCGTGAGAAGCCATTTAAAAACACGATGCTTAACAGAAGGAAAAGATTTTTCAGGGTGAAATTGCAAACCCAAGAGAGGACGATCTGTGAGTTCCATCGCTTCAACGATGCGCCCACTCCATGATGTCGCTGTGACTTTCACATCAGGGTGACGATCGGGATAAGACGTAAGGTACTCAAGACGTGGGTTTTGATGATGATACTTAAAACCGAGCGCGTTGCCCGATGGAAAGAGTGAGCCCATGATACTGCTGGTATCAGTCACACGAAAACGATCGAAGCGATTGTAGCGATTCCTAATTCCCAACTCTGCTTTCACGTCTTGCAGAAGAGGAATCCCCTTCGCCACCGCCATCATCTGCATGCCACGACAAATGGCGAGAACTGGCAGAGTGGCAAATTGCGGAGATGAGAAATAAGATTGGTAGACGCCATACTCGTAAGGATCGCGCACTTCACCCTCTGAAGAAGGCTTATAGTAGCTGCGGAACTGCTCCACTGTCGCAAGGACTTCTGGCGGAAGTGTGTCTTTGGCGTAGTAGCTTGGATTAATATCCGCGCCACCAGGAACAATGAACCCATCGACTTGCTGCAAACCTTCTTCATTTGAAGCGGCCTTGCGCATATCTTGGAATTTAATTTTGTAACCCAGCAAGCGTGCCGAGTTTTTCATACGAAAGGTGGTAAACCCATCGAGCTTGTAAGTGTGACCGATGATCAGTGCGCGATCATCTTTAGGGCGACAGCTGGCCGTTGCAAGTGCCGACAGTGGCACAGACATCAGACATGCTAAAACCCATCCATAGGTTTTCATGCGTAAATTCTCCTTCCTGGAGTTCATTAGAAAATCATAAACCGCTCTGAGGTTTCCACCAGCACTATTACTGACGCTGTGAGAAAATGTATGAACCTCACATCTGCAACTATTGAATAGTACTTAGAAATAGAGGCCAAAAGGCCCCTTCACACGATCGGAATCTGAGGAGCAAAAAAGTGTCCTCTGGTCTCCGAGCGTTTGCCTCAAGATTGATTTTGATTTAACCGATAAGTCCTTGTGAACAAGAGACATGATTTCATGGCCCTTTATCAAGGCCTTCTCTCTGGCCTCAATCTCGTTCAGCAAAAAAGCTGGCAAGCTCTTGAGTTGGAAAAATATTTTCCAGATATGCGCGAGCATTGGGCCCCCTTGCTCGCTGCTCGTCACTCTCCACTCTCCATCAGTCCTGCGAAATACCGAGCGCTCGAGCATCTTGAAGCCATGCTTTTGAGTTGGGATGATCCCGTGGAAGCCGGTTTGCTTAAACGTCGCCTCGGTAAGATCACAGGCTACTTTCAGGAAGTAGAAAAAACATTTTGTGATGAACAGTCGTTGCAGTTCTTTTTACAAGACTTGCCCTTGCTCCAAGCTGAGAGCAACGGGAAAAATCTTTTGGTGGAAACGGCCGCTCCCCGCTTGAACTCAATTGAAGCTGCTGCCATTCTCGATCAAGAGCTGAAAGATCTTTTTCCAGGACGCAACGCCAAGACCCTTCTGTCGCAAGGAACGCTGGCGCGCGCCTCGACAACCAAGACCGGCATTCGTCTGCGCGAAGACGCCACTTTCACTCGCGAAGAACTGGAAACACTCACTGTACACGAAGCGTGGGTGCACTTGGGCTCAAATCTTGCCGGAGCTGTTCAAGTTGAATTGCCATGGCTCGCGTCTTGGCATCCTGGCGTGACAGGCTTTCAAGAAGGGCTTGCTCTCATTGCTGAAATTGTGACCGGCCATTGGCATGACCATCGTGAAGCGCAAGTGCTCTTGCGCCATCAAGCGGCTTTGTTGGCGCTCAAAGGTGAAAACGCGCGCCAGGTCTGGAGCTTCTTGCGTGATCATTCACTCAACGATGTGGCCGCACTCGAGATGACTCTGCGAGTGTTCCGCGGTTGTGATCTCGCCGGTGGCATGGCCTTTGGAAAAGAGTTTCAATATGTACTAGGTCTCCATCAGTGGCTCGTTCGCCAAACTCTGGTGAATGCCGAAGACATGCGCTTGGCGCTGGCAGGTAAAATGGATTTCCTTGAATGGGAAATTCTGCGCAGCTCAAAACTCAGAGAAAAAATTCTTCTCCCTCACCCGCCTGAAGCCCTCATTCAGTGGGCGCAAAACCCTCATATGACTGAGTTAACTCAGCGCCTTCATTTCAAGAAAGTTGCCTAGCCATCACTTGTTTTTGATTTTTTCTGCTAACTCCTGGAAGGCCCCCTGCAGATTTTTCATCAGATCTGCAGGAACTCCCACATCACTCATCGCCTTGTTCATACAATAGAGCCATTCTTCTTTTTCTTGTTCGCCGATAGCGAAGTTCATATGCCGCATCCTCATCCGAGGATGGCCATACTTCATCATAAATAGCGGTGGTCCACCGAGCCAGCCACTCAGAAAATCTTGTAGCTTCTCGGAGGCCTCTTTAAGTGAGGGTCCATGCACCGCACGCACAGCTTGAGCACGGGGGTCGGTATCCATAATGAAATAAAAACGCTCCACCAACTGCGCGATGCCGGCAGCTTCGCCCATGAGCTGATAAGGCGTAAGAGGATTAGTCGGATTTGAGGACATACTTTTTTTGACCACCTTGAGCCAACAGACGTTGAGTCATAAAATAGCATAAACCTTTCAAGGAGCTTTAATGAAAATTCTTACGGCCTTAGTGATGCTCGCGTTTTTCTCTGTCGGTTGCGCCTCAAAGCCAGCTGCTAAATGTGCCTGCGGTGAAAGCTGCGCCAAGGATCAAAAATCTGCTCATAGCTGCGGTCAGGGTTGCGGCGAATCTTGCGCGAAGAAGAATTCATAATGAAATATTTTCTCTTAGGGCTTCTCATCACGCTACAAGCTTACGCAATGAAGCCTCAAATGCCGCAAACGGCCTGTAGCAAAGACCTCTCTGAGTTCTGTGGCGATATGCCATTGGATAAAGATCGTCTCACGCTCTGTCTTTTGAAAAATGAATCACGCCTCAGTACAAGCTGCGCGAAAGATCTGGGCCAGAAGAAAACACGCTTCTTCAAGGATGAGCCTTGCGCGCAAGACCTTCTCACGAAGTGCTATGACGAGCATACCCAGGAAGCAGGTAAATCGATTCGCTGCCTTTTCAAAAACAAAGGTAAGCTCCAACCGCAGTGTGAAAAAACGGTAGCGGCGAAGATGAATAAGATGCGTGCTAAGAACCCATGTTTTGATGACACGGAAAAACTTTGCCCTGGCCTGGTGAATCGTGGAGAAATTGATACGTGCCTGGCTTCAAAGCAAGCGCAGCTCAATAAGACGTGCCAAGACTTCATGGTTAAAGAAGCGGCTTACGCGCAAAAAAATCCCTGCCACAATGACATTAAATTGTTGTGTGATGGTGGACTAAAGCCCAAGGGTCTCGCGAAATGCCTCGACTCGAACAAAGACAAACTCTCGGTGGCCTGTAAGCAGTCCTTCCAATCAAAGAAAGCTAAGCTGGATGAATTGAAAGAGGCCTGCGACGGCGATAGAGAAAAGTTCTGTAAGAAGTTCAATGGCAAAATCGTCGACTGCCTCAAGCAGCATCGAGCGAAAGTCAGCATGTCCTGCTCACTTCTTCTTCCCAAATAAAAAAGGGCCCGAACGGGCCCTTTTCTTTAGTGTTACCTAGAGAGACTACTGAGCATCTACCGTGTACTCGCAGTTATACAGAACAAGATCTTCAAATCCCGCTCTCGGTTTCAACGTGCGCAGCACCCCCGTCGTTTCCGAAATCTCAAGCTTGCCCAACTTCGCATTGCGCTGGCCTGGCAAAACGTCTGACCAACGGTAGATTGTGAGCGATGGAGCTCCGAACTCCGCAGGAAGAGTGCGCGTTTGGAGATAGTTCACAACTGTCTCGTCGCGCTGAGAAAGCATCACTTTAAGTGGCTGTTGCGGAAGGATTTTTCCGTCGTAGTCCGTTTCGGCGGCCACAGCGAGTTTTACGATGTCAGACGGAAAGGTCGGGTCCATCGACTCAGCGTCACAGACGAGGAGTTTTTTGAAAGTGACTTCTCCACCACCGATGGCGCCACCTTCAGCAAGGACGGCGAAAGAACTTAAGGTCGCAAAAACAAAAACGATACTCTTAAACATAGAAGTTTCTCCCGTTATGAATTTTATAGTCCTGTAAGCGGCGCCGTCTACAGCTTGATATCAATCTAACGAAGACCCTGCGACGTTTGAAGATTTTTATTCTCTTTTTAGGTGACATAACGAGACTTTTACTCTTGAATCCGTCTCATGGAAGATATTTATAACGCCAAAAAATACGTCGATGTGGTGGCCCGTTTTATCGCAAAAACTCGTGCAACCGAAGGCCGGGGAGCCGTCCTCCGACTCTCAAAGGTCCTCGAATGCCATCCCACCTTCGTGTCACAGGTCCTTAAAGGTAAGGCGGATTTTTCGCAGGACCAGGCGGTGCGCTTTTGTGCCTACGCAAAACTCAGCACAACCGAGACGGAATTTTTCCTCAACCTCGTAGGACTCGACCGCAGCGGAACGAAAGAAGGGCGAGCTTTTTTTAGCGCTCAGCTTAAGCGACAACGAGACGCGCGCAGCGATCTCAAAACGCGCTGGCAAGACCAGAACGCAAGCCTCAACGAGAACGAGATACAGTACTTCGCTTCGTGGCTGCTCCAGATGGTGCACTCGTTGACACAGATTCCAGATACGCAAAGTCCGCGGACCATCGCCTCTGCGATGGGCGCTCGTGTGAATGAGGTCGAGGCTGCGCTGAAGACGCTGAGAGAGATGCGGCTCGTGGAGCAAAAGGGCGACGCTTGGAGGAGCACGGAGAATTTTCTTCACCTCTCAAAAGATTCTCCACTTATCAACGCGTTTCATGTGCAGTGGCGACAGAAAGTCATCACGGATCTCATCATGCATCGGCCCTCACCGGGACTCCACTACTCCGGCGCCCTCACCTTCTCGAGAGAAATGGCGGAGCCCATTCGTGCTGAAATAATCGCCATGCTTGATACCATTATGCGAAAGATTAAGCCCTCGCCGTCAGAGACGGCCTACGCTCTGACCCTCGATTTTATGCCACTCCTGCGTGACTGAAGCACGTCAATCGATGATGTGGCACTGAGGAAAATCGACCTTGAGTCGAGCGAGAAGTTTTTTAAGTTCCTCAGGGCCCTTTGTCTCAAGGGTGAAGAGCACGTTGGCCCCGGTGATGCCCGTCCCTGCCGAGTCACGATCGTGGATGACTTGCAGGATATTGGCGCCATTCTCTTTGATGATACCTGTGAGCAAGTGCAAGGTTCCCGGACGATCAGCGATCGGCACCGAGATGCGCACCTTACGATGACTCTCCAAAAGACCGCGATCAATAATACGCTCCAAGAGATTCACATCGATGTTGCCACCACAAATCACCAAGACAACTTTTTTGCCTTTGAAGCGTTTGGGATTTTGGCGATGAAGCTCATTCAGCGCGGCCAAGGGCAGTGCCCCGGCACCTTCGGCAATCACCCGGGTTTTCTCCATCAACTGCAAGACGGCAAGAGCAATTTTGTGATCATCAACCGTGAGTGATTCATCCACCACTTCTTGCAGAATCTTAAACATGTCCGGATTGGCGACTTTGACTCGAATACCGTCCGCAAAGGTCTCGGCTTTATCGCTGGTCATGATTTTTCCTCTGTTCAAGGAGTCCACCATGGCGCTGCAACCAGCGGCCTGACCAGCAATCAACTTAACTTTAGGTTGAAGCGCTTTAAATACGGTCCCAAGACCTGAAACTAAACCACCGCCCCCAATGGAGCTAAAAACAAAATCCATCTTCGGCATTTGCTCGAGAATTTCAAACGCCACGGTACTTTGACCAGCGATGACGTCGATATCTTTGAAGGGATGCACGAACACCATGGGCTTTTTCTTCATCAGCGTTTCCGCATACGCAAAACATTCTTCAATGCTCGCGCCGTGAAGAATCACCTTGGCCCCAAGGCTTTCGGTGTTGCGGATTTTTGTGAGCGGTGAACCTTCTGGCATGATGATGGTGGCCTGCACGCCAAACTTACGTGCGGCCCAGGCTACACCTTGAGCGTGGTTGCCCGCGCTGACGGCCAAGACGCCGCGTTTTTTTTCGGCGGCCGTGAGTTTAGAAATTTTATAAGTCGCTCCCCGCATCTTGAAAGATCCGATGGGAAGCATGTTCTCAAGTTTAAGCCACACTTCGCAGCCATATTGGGCCGACAGCCATTCATTTTTGATGAGTGGAGTTGGATCAATGACCTTCTGGAGAGCACTGTAGGCCGCACGACAATCTTTTAATGTTGGTTTCATATCTCTCGATGGTATCAAACGAAGGTTTTAGCGCCGAGGAAAAACAAAATCGCACCGCCCGCCATCTCCAGATACTTTTCTGGAAAGTGCGCCATAAAGCGCGAAGCGATGGCTCCGCCCCATGTCATCAAGAAGGCCACTATTCCGATCAATCCGATCGTGAACTGCGGTTGTTCGAGACGCACCAGGCCTACTCCGGCCGCCAGTGCATCTAAGCTGGTCGCCAAGGCCAAAACTAAGTGCGCATGATGTGTCTCAGGTACATTGGGGACATCTGTCTCATGCCAGGCATCCCATATCAGCTTGGCCCCCAGAGCGAGAAAAACCACTCCCGCCCCTTGCTCGGCCCAATGACGCAAGACTTCGATCCGCGAAGCAAGCAGCCAACCAACAATGGCCATGAGGGCCTGAAAAGCGCCAAACCAAAAGGCCAAGCGAAGACCTGGACGATGAGACTTGTCTGGATGTGCAAGTCCAATGGCAAAGGCCACAGCTGCAGCATCTACACCCAAGGCGAAACTCAACAAAAATGCGTCTAGCGAAAGCATGCTGACCTTTTGATGCGGAATGGTTTATTCTGCCTTGAAGATATTTTTTAATCCACGGAATTTGCTATGGCCCCTTTTCGCCAGTTTGTTGTTCTCACCATTTTGATGACCTACATCGTAATTTTTGCGGGCTCAGTGGTGCGCGGTACTGGCTCAGGTTTGGGATGCCCTGACTGGCCACAATGCTTCGGCCAATGGATTCCACCCGTCGACATTTCAGAACTTCCGGAAAACTACAAAGACATCTACAAGATCAACGGCAAAGTCATTGCTGACTTCGATGCGTTTAAAACGTGGACTGAGTACTTGAACAGATTGTTAGGTGCTGTGCTGGGCCTGATGATTCTCTGGATGTTCTTTAAGTCTTTCCGTCATCGTGATCGTGAACCGGATCTCCCTTGGTATTGCGGTGGCCTTCTGTTGCTGGTTTCCATACAAGGCGGGATCGGCGCGCTGGTGGTGTTCACGCACCTCAAGCCCTTCATCATTACTTTGCATATGGTCTTGGCGTTACTTCTGCTTTTCTGTTTGCAGGCCTTACGTAAGTACTGCGCGGATCTAGAAAATTTCGGCATTAACTTTCATGCTGACACAAAAAATCTTCCCATCACGAAACTCCTCATTGGCCTCGGGGCCGTGCAGATCATTCTCGGCACACAAGTTCGAGAGAATGTGGACCACCTTATACGTGATACCGGCGCTGCGACGGCGGAAACTGTCGTGGATCAGCTCGGCTGGATGTTCTACATCCATCGCTCATTCTCATTGGTCTTTGTGGGCGTGATGATTTGGGCGCTGGTGCGACTCTACCGTCACGATGTCACCGGCTCTGGCTTCAAACGCGGCATTATGCTTTTAGTATTGTTGCTCGTGAACGTCGGGACAGGAATCGGGCTAAATTATTTTGGCTTCCCCACCACCCTGCAGCCCCCCCACTTGTTCGTAGGGGTGCTGAGTATGGGGCTGTTGTTTCAGCAGTACTTAAATCAAAAAGGAACGCTGATCTCTTAAGGGATGATCAGCAACTGACCGCCGACGTGAGCTGGGTGCATGTGGCACTTCATCTCAAATAGGCCTTCTTTGTCAGCTTTGAAAGACACGACTTCTTTGATGCCTTTCTTCACAACTTTCATGACTTTGAAGTCAGGAAGCATGAATCCGTGGTCACCTGAAGGAACGTTGTTAATCAGGGTGATTTCAACAGTATCGCCTTTCTTCGCGATAACCGTGCCTGGCAACCACTGCTTCACACCGTCAGTCTCGTAATTAACTAGAGTAATAGAACGCTTGGCCTGGGCAAGAACGCCCGTAGAGGCCACTAACATCAAACTCATCAATACCATCTTCATTTAGACCCCCTTTAAAGTGTCGATCGCATCATTGTGAAGCCAAAGTTGCCCTGAGGCAATGAATGAAACTTGCTCTTTACAGGCTTTTAGTTTACAAATTTTCTATACTTATCTCATCCGGGAGGACACATGGGTCAAGGTCGCAAGAAAAGCACGAAGAAAATGAATCAGCGCAAAGCACAAGCTAAGAAGAAGAGCAAAGTGCAGAAGAAAATTGCTGCTGGTAAAGCTGCTAAGAAAAAAGCTTAATTCGCCGTTACTTCCACTTCATCGGTGGAAGAAAGGGCCCAAGGGACATTTCTTTTGGGCCTAGCGTTTTAAAAATCATCTCCGCCTTCCTCTCCCAAGATGGCTCCTCAACCACTCTCATTTTCTGCTCAATACCTTCAACCAAAAACAGATTGCCGTAACTCAGCAGGCTCTCCGGCTCGGCCAACATCCCCTTAAAGGTTTCCAGTTGCTCGGGGCCAGGGATCTTCTGCTCTCCCCAACTCATGAGACCTTCGTAGATGCACTCACGGGCAAACCGCGTGCGCTCGCTCAGGTTCTGATTCTCGGTTTCTTCTTGG
>JBEIPE010000332.1:0-3050 GCA_040377215.1 Halobacteriovoraceae bacterium | reverse complement strand
CTTGCTGGATGAGCCGACCAACGACTTGGACGTGAATACTCTGCAAGCTCTTGAACGCGCCTTGATGGAGTTCCCAGGATGCGCCGTGGTTATTTCCCACGACCGTTACTTCTTGGATCGTATCTGCACACACATGCTCGCATTCGAAGGCGAATCAAAGGTTGTCTGGTTCGATGGTAACTTTACTGAGTACCACGAAGACCTTCGCAAACGTATCGGCGCACAAGCTGACGTCCCAAGCCGCGTGACTTATAAGAAGCTCACTCGCGCGTAGATGTACCTTCCTAAAAAGTATCAAGGTCAAGAAGAGATGGTTCCGGAGTTTATCCGGAGCTATCCCTTCGCTACCTTGATTGGGTTTGCCGATGGGCAAACTCTGATTAATCACCTGCCACTGAATTTTGAAGACCATGCTCTATGGGGTCATCTGGCTTTTGCTAATCCGAGTTGGAAGCTGATGGTGGGCCAGCAGGTCACGGCGATCTTTCATGGACCCCATTCCTATATTGATCACCGCTGGTACGCCGATCCCAGTAAAGAAGTTCCCACCTGGAACTATGCCGTAGTTCACGTTCAAGGCGTCTTGCGCTCGCTGCACACGCGTCCGGAGCTGATTCAAGCGCTCGATCGCCTTCAGAAGGCGATGATTTCGGCTCCGACCTGGGCCGACCACACTCCGCCTGACCTCGCCGCTGAAGGAGTGCTTGAAAAAAGTATCGTAGGCCTTAAGATAGAGATTGAGGACATCCAGGTCAAAAACAAGATGTCTCAAAACAAGAATGAAGAAAACCGCCAGCGCGTGATTCAGCATCTTGCGAATTCTGGCCGAGCTGATGACCTTGCCACGGCCAACTACATGCGGAAGCTTTATGAATGACTATCGTTTGGTTTTGCGTCAGTGGTTGGATGAACGAAAAGCGCGCAACGCCCGGTTTTCACTACGAGCCTTCTCACAAAAAATCGGTATCTCTCACTCCACGCTCAGCCAAATCTTTAAAGGTGAGCGTAATCTTTCGGTGCAAACGGCTCAACGAATCACGACTCATCTAAAACTCACCCCTGATGAGAAAGAAGTCTTCTTACTTAAAGTGAAGTTTGAGAGTGCTAATCCGTCCGAGCGGAAAGAGATAGAAACAAAATTATTGGAAATTGAACGTTTTCGTTCAGCAGAATATCTCAGCAGTGAATCGACTGAACTTCTTTCTGATTGGTTGAGTTATGCTGTGTTTTCAATCTGTCAGATGAATTGGGCGAATACCACAGCAGCCGAACTCAGTAAGATGCTCGAACTGCCATTACCAAAAGTTTCAGAAACGCTTGAAAAATTGGTCGCGAAAGGATTGTTGCGCCCAGACGGCAAAGGATTCATCATCGTCGAGCGCCAGATGTTCAATCCAGAAAGTGTTCAAGACATTTTACGTCTTCATGGCGAAATTTTACGTCATCACACCAAGGCTTTTGCCCGCGACAACCCTGATCGCTTTATCAGTTGGTCGGAGTCTTTGCCTTTTGCCCGTGAACAGATGAAAGAAGCCGAAGAAATCACCACCGAGTACATGCGCAAGATGACTGGTTTGGTAGAAAAAGCTCGTCAGGCAGGTACACCTGCCGACGAGATTTATATTTTATCAGTGGCCTTCAGTAATTTACTTTCTAGTCGCTGGAAACCTTAGCCATTTCTAGTTGGTTACAGCTGTAACCGAGATCATCTGGTCATTCTTTCAATCGACTGGGTTTAAAATCCGAATGGGTTTAGTTTCCTTTTCGTGGAAGTGCGGGTCGCAATTCTTTCTGGGCAAACGGGGGTTCTGCTAGGAGAGATTGAAGAGGTCTTCGGATCTTAACAGCGCCGCCTGCACATCTACTGTTTTGGGTCACTTCTCGTATGAGGAGTGGCCCACACCACATCATAAATCGGCTGATCTCCCTCACATCCATAAACCCGAATAATCTGCTGCACACGACGCTTCTCTACAAACACCACATAACCCACGTTGCGCGCTACCAATCTCAAAACTTCCTGGTAACTGATATCTTTTTGGCCGCTGGCCAAGACAAAGAGCTGGGCCACTCGCAAGAGAGCATCCATGGCACTGGAGGCATGGAGCGTAGACATCAAACCCTTGTGGCCGGTGTTCATGGCCAAGAGATAAGGCACCACTTCATGGGAGCGCATCTCGCCCAGGATAATACGATCGGGAGAAAGACGAAGGGCATGGGCGAGGTAATCATTGAGGCCGCGGCCCGGCTGTCGGGAAGAAAGCATGCGAGTGAGGCGCGGCGCCTGGCAGCTGATCTCTTGAGTGTCTTCCAGCAAGACCACGTGGTCTTCAGGACTCATATGCGCCAAGAGAGAACTCAGGAGCGAGGTTTTACCAGAGCCCGTTGCGCCCGCGACCAGGAGGTTTTCTTTCTGAGCGATGAGACTCATTAACAAGCTTTCGCCACTTTCATCTAAGGAAAATCCCCTCAGGGGATAAGCAGTAGAGGCGAGCTGGCGCAAAAAGACTTTTGGCCGGCCCTGCGGTGTGACTGAGCCATGAAGCAAGGTTACCCGCCATTCTGTTCCCAGGTGTTTCCAGTGAGCACTGCCGCAGGGATGAGTGAAGTTAAACTCCAAACGAATGGTGGCCGCCAGTGTTTCAACCCATAGCTCCCAGTCTTCATCTTCCAAAGGAGAAATGACTTGGCAGCGGATATTCCCAACCGCTTCAATGAGTTGCGGATGATGACAAAAAATCTCCCGCACATCGGGCGAAACTGTCTGCAACACCCATTCCGGTTGCAAGGTAGAGACCCATTCTTCTAAGTCCATCGCCGGTTGTTCCGGAAATTCGTCTCTCCAACTCGTTTGCAGCTCCATCAAAGTCGGCACACGGCCCTTGTCCAAGGCCTTGCGCCAGAGAGCACGGGCCCAGGGAATGGCCGGCGTGAGAAGGGGGATGACCTGGGTTTCTTTAAAGAGAGCGAGCATTTTAATATTCCTCTTCAACAATGAAATAACCTTCGATGCGCTTGAAAGTGTTTTGGCGACCGCGTGAACCAAAGAG
>JBEIPE010000242.1:0-4451 GCA_040377215.1 Halobacteriovoraceae bacterium | reverse complement strand
GCCAGTGTTTTGCGCTTCCCTGATTTAGAAAAACTTGCTCGCGGCCAAAAAGTGACGCCAGCGCTGATGCGCCAGCTAGGTGTTGAGCTGGATAAACAGATCACACCGGTCAGCGACGTACGGGGCAGTGATAAGTACCGCCGACTCTTGTGCACAAACCTGTTGATGAAGTTTGGTGATGAACTCATAAGTGCCTGGGCCCCTCGTGAGGTGAGCCTATGATTCATCAAAACGTTAAGCACGATTCAGGTTATGGCCACGTCACGGGTGAGAGTATCTTTATTGATGATCGCCCGGAAGTTCGCGGTGAAGTGCATGTAGGCATCGTAGGCAGTCCTATCGCTTGCGGAGAGTTGCTTGAGATTAAAGCCGAGAAAGCGCTAGCGCATCCGGATTGCCTGGCAGTTTATACAGCCAAAGATCTCGTCGGTAAAAAATGGGGCACCATCGTCCATGACCAGCCCATTCTGGTGGAGAAAAAAATTGGTTACCGCGATGAAGCCGTCGCACTCATTGTTTCCAGCAAACGCGAGTCTGTAGAAGAGATCAAAAAATTGGTCGAGTGCGTGGTGGTACCCAAAGCTGGGCATTACACCATTCAAGAGGCCAAAGCCGCCGGTGATATTATCTACCGTGCCGCTAAACCTTTTGCGCAAGGGGATGCTGATAAAGCCATGGCTTCGGCTCCTCATAAACTCAAAGGTACATTTATCGTTGGCGGCCAAGAGCATTTCTATATGGAATCTCAAGCCGTCATCGCGTACCCGTTAGAGCATGGCCAAGTGGAAGTGCACGCGTCCAGCCAGCATCCGAGCGAAACTCAACGGGTGGTCGCAGAGACCCTCGGCATTCCCCTGCATCACGTAGTGTGCGTGGTGAAACGTATGGGGGGTGGCTTTGGTGGCAAAGAATCCCAAGGGGCCCCTATTGCAGGATACGCGGCCCTTGCGGCCTCAAAACTAAATCGCGCCGCTCGCTTAGTAATTACCAAAGACCAAGACATGATGCTCACCGGGAAACGTCACCCGTTTGAGAATGAGTGGGAAGTGGGTTTTGACGATAAAGGTCGCATTCTCTCTCTCAAAACCACGCTGCAAGCAGACGGGGGAGCTTACTCTGATCTTTCCAGTTCAATCCTTGAGCGCGCTATGTTTCACATTGATAGCGCCTATTTCTTGGAGAACTGCTGGATCGATGCGGTTTGCTATCGCACGAACAACCATTCGAACACGGCCTTTCGTGGATTCGGTGGCCCACAAGGGACCATGACCATTGAGAGCATCGTAGAAGACATCGCTCAGCACCTGAAGATTGATGCCGCTGATGTGCGTGCTGCCAATTTGTATCGCGGAAAAAATGTTCGGACACCTTACGGACAAGATTTAGAAAATAATATGCTGCCGGCGATTTGGGATAAGCTCATCGCCAGCAGTGATTATCGCCGCCGCCGCGCGGAGATCGAAAAACATAATCAATCAAAGTCAGGCACCATCCGTGGGATGTCGCTGACCTCAACGAAGTTCGGTATCGCCTTTACCGCGCGCTTCTTGAATCAAGGTAATGCTCTCGTCAATTTGCATCTGGATGCCACTGTACAAGTGAGCACGGGCGCAACCGAGATGGGCCAGGGCGTGAACACCAAAATTGCTCAGATTGTGGCGAACGCCTTGGGCCTTGCCATGAAAGATGTGCAGGTCATGCCCACTTCCACGGAAAAAAACCACAACACCTCGGCCACCGCGGCCTCCAGTGGTGCCGATATCAATGGCGCCGCTGCCCTTGAAGCCGCCAACATGATCAAAGGCCGTTTGTGTGAGCTCGCCAAAAAACATTTTGCAGGTGAAGAAGCGAACGCGATCAAAGAGCACGAAGTCCTTCACGGAAAAGTGGATGCGGATTTTGAGTTTGTGAATGGCAAAGTGACGCAGAAGTCCTCTGGGAAATCCATTGAGCTTAAAGCCCTGGTGGGGATTGCTTACTTCAACCGTATATCTCTGGGAGCTTACGCTCATTACAAAACGCCGGGCCTGGGGTTTGATAAAGAAAAAGTGCAAGGCAAGGCCTTTAACTACTTCACCCAAGGCATGGCGATCTCAGAAGTTGAAATCGATGAGTACACCGGCGACATGAAAGTGCTGCGGGCGGATATCTTGATGGACCTCGGTCGTCCGCTCAATCCTGGCATTGATCAAGGCCAAGTGGTGGGAGCGTACGTGCAAGGCATGGGATGGGTGACCACGGAAGCTTTGTTCTACGATAAAGACCGCAAGCTCGTGTCCCATTCACCGACGACCTACAAGATTCCTAATATCCAAGACACGCCTCGTGTCCTCAATATGAATTTCATCGAGAACTTGGAGAATCATGTGAACGTCCATGGTTCAAAAGCTGTGGGTGAGCCGCCGCTCTTGTTAGGCATTAGTGCCTGGACTGCGGTGAAAAATGCGCTCTCCTACAGAGGCAAAGGTGCGGGCCTAACATCGCCAGCTACCGGTGAAGAAACGCTGCGTGAATTAAGTGGGAAGTTTTAATGGAACAGCGTCTGGATGAATTTTGCGCTCAGTTTTTAAAATATCAGTCAGAACAGACCTCTATGGTGATCGTGACGATGGTGGACTACAAAGGTAGTGCGCCTCAAGATCCCGGCGCCCGCATGATCGTCGGTGAGAAGGGATTACTCTTCGGTACTGTCGGCGGCGGGAAGATTGAGAAAAAATGCCTAGATGTGGCCCTCGAGCAGTTTGCCTCCAAGAAAAGAGTGACTCCTTTCAGTCAGACTTGGAATTTGCAAAGAGACATCGGTATGTCCTGCGGTGGTGAAGTCACCATGTTCTTTGAAGTTCATCATCCGCGCGAAGCGTGGAATGTTGCTGTCTTCGGCGCGGGCCATGTGAGTCAAGAACTCACACGCTTACTCGTAAAGCTTGATTGTCAGTTGACGGTGATTGATTCTCGCCAGGAATGGCTGGATAAACTTCCGCCCACAAGTCCGCGCTTTAAGACTGTGCGTACGGATGATCTCGCCGGTGTTTTGAAGAATCTACCACCTAAAACATTCGTGGCGTTGATGACCATGGGGCACTCTCATGATCTCCCGATTTTGAAAGTCGCTTTGAATGAACATGCCTTTCCGTTCGTGGGCGTGATCGGCTCCAAAGCAAAACGTAATCGCTTAGAAGCCGAGCTAGGAAAAACCAATTTCCACTGCCCGTTGGGTGAGGACTTTGGTTCGAACGCTCCGGTGGAGATTGCTCTAAGTATGGTGGCGCAGCTTCTTAAAGAACGGGATCGTTTACTTAAAGAACTTTAGCGCTTCTTGCAGAGTGTGCGCCAGTTGCGGATGGCTTTTCTCCAACCACAATCGCGCACGGCTGACGGGAAAGAGACGCAATCCTAAAAAGAGCAAGTAGCCCACGGCCAAGGGCCGCAGCACGAGCCAAATCGATGTGGAGTGTTTGGATTGGGCATAGAGAAAGAACACCAGAGTCAAAATCCAAGAAAAAATAAACAGTGGCGTAAAAAGATCGCGAAGCGCGCCCAGGAAGGCGTTGCGTGGCGGAGCTTTCGGTGCTCGGGCCGGTAGTGCTTGCGCCCAAGCGGTGTACTCTTCAATTTTTTTCTGCGGAAGTTTGTAGGCCAGGTGCACGCAGAAAAAACCCAAGATAAGTTTTACTGCGACAACGAGTCCCAAGACACCGGCCAGAGTATTCATCGTGACGGGAAACACCGCACTCAACTGCTCTAGAAAGTAGCTCGCCATACTCAGCAGCGTTTCTCCATAAAGCAAAACATAGAGGGCCAGGGGCTGCAAAAATCCCCATAGGCACAACAGACTCATGCCCAGCAAATGCCCTAGCAGTCGAGGGCCGCCAAGGAAAACACCCAGCGTGAAAAGCTGGCCTTGCATGGCAATAGCAAGCATCGGCGTGAGTTTTTTTCCGGCCGGTGAGAGTGATTTGAGAAGTGCGGCGGTGGTGCTGATGAGCCCCGGGGCATTTCGTTCGGGCAGCTCACGGCTCGCCCACGTAAGAATAAATCCTTGATTCAAGGAGAGTAGATGCCCTGCAAAAGGCAAGCTCATGGAATGGACGATGCTGCCCAGTCCTACTTCTACCGCTGCTAAAAGCGCAGCTTTTTTGCCCAATTCCGTTGTTTGTGCCACGATCTACGGTAGCAAAGAGGACACTATGACACAACGAGACTTCATTCAACGCCTACCAAAAGCGGAGCTTCATCTTCACATCGAAGGCACTTTCGAGCCGGAATTGATGTTTGAGATCGGGCGTCGCAATAATGTGAAGTCGCGTTTTGCTACCGTTGAGGCCCTCAAAGAGGCCTACAATTTTCATAATCTGCAATCTTTCTTGGATATCTACTACGAAGGTGCAGGCGTCTTGCTGCACGAGCGCGATTTTTACGATCTCACCATGGCCTATCTTGAGCGTTGTCAT
>JBEIPE010000339.1:0-2975 GCA_040377215.1 Halobacteriovoraceae bacterium | reverse complement strand
GCAGGCGCGCACGGGTTTGAACGCTGACACACTTTGTGGTGCTGTTGAAACTTTGATCTTCATGTCAGACCGTCCGGTATCATTGCAAAAAATTAAAGCGCAGATCGACGAAGAATTGCCGTTGCGTGTGCTTCACGAATCGATCTCTAAACTGCAAGCGGGTTACGAAGCTAAACACCACGGCATTCGTTTGGTGGAAGTCGCGGAAGGTTACCAGTTCCGCACGAAAGCGACTTACGCGAAACAAGTGCAGAACCTTTTCAAGGTGCAAAGCTTAGTTCTCACACCGACGGCTCTCGAAGTGTTGGCGATCATTGCTTACAAGCAACCCGTCTCTAAAACAGAAATCGAAAAAATCCGCGGTGTAGACAGCTCGCACATCGTGCGCGCTTTGATGGACAAACGTTTGGTGAAGATCACGGGCCGCTCGGAAGAGCTGGGCCGTCCTTCTATGTTCGGCACTACTGAAGAGTTCCTGGAAGTCTTCAACTTGGCGAACATTGAGCAGCTTCCACCAGAGCACGAGCTCGCGGAATTGGCGACTCGTCCAGAAGTCGCGGCGATTGCGGACATCAAGTCTGTGGTCTTCGGCGGCGACCGTAAGAAATTTGATTTCGACGAGCTCGAAGAGCTCGATAAACTTTCTGAAAGCATCAAAGACATCGCAGCGGAAACAGATTTCACCATGCTCTTGAAGCAGGAAGAAAAGCGCCGCATCGATGGCAAAGACGACGGCGTTAAGAAATCCGCCTTCGATATCCTCGAAGAGTTCGTGCTTCGTGATGCGACTTTGCGCCAGAACCGCGAAGCCGTGCTTTCTGAGCCGATGATGACGGCCCTTGAGCCGAAGACAGCTGACGTCGCTTTTGAAGGCATGTTGAATGCCCCTGAAATCGACGAAGAGTGGGAAGCTGAGAATCGCATGCTCACAGTTGAAGAAGGCGAGCAGCCGGCTTGGACTGATATGACTTTGTCTGAAGAGTCGACTGAAGAAGAATTCACGCTCGAAGACGAGGCCCGCGAGCTCGAAGCGGCCTTGAACAATGCCTTCGCTAACCTCATGGGTGAGCGTTTGTCTGAGAACACCGTCGATACTACCGAAGAAGAACTCACCCTTGATGAGCAGCTCAAAACCCTTGATTTTACAGTAGATTCTGCGATCAAACAGGGCATGGATATGGATATCGACCTGAGCTTCTTGTCTGAGGCCCTGCCCGAGGATGACAAGTCGGATCAAGCGGAGTAAAACCCGCTCATCCATTCTATTAACTTACTGCCGGGAGGCAGAAAGGAGCATGTATGCCTAAGGCATCTTCAAATTCTACAACCGAAATTCGTCTCCAAAAACTCATCGCTGACAGCGGTGTGTGCTCACGTCGTAAGGCGGAAGTACTGATTGCTGAAGGTCGCGTGGCCGTGAACGGTCTCGTCGTCGTTGAGATGGGCACGAAAGTAAATCCGAACATCGACGTGGTGTCAGTCGACGACAAAGTCATCGACCAAGCTTCCATTGAAAAAGTCTACGTGTTGCTGAACAAGCCACGCGCGTACGTTACAACCACGATGGATCCTGAAGGTCGTAAGACTGTGATGGATTTGGTTTGGGGCGTTCCTACTCGTTTGTATCCAGTGGGTCGTTTGGATTACCTCTCAGAAGGCTTGCTCCTTTTGACCAACGATGGCGACATGGCGAACAAGATCATGCACCCACGTTACGAAGTAACAAAAGTCTACGAAGTAAAAGTGTTCGGTCACGTCAATGAACAGTTGTTGGAGAAAATCCGTAAAGGCGTCATGACTGAAGACGGTTTGATGAAGCCAAAGAGCGTTCGTATGATCGAGCAGCTCCCAAATAAAACATGGCTCGAGTTCCGCCTTGCAGAAGGTAAGAACCGCGAGATCCGTAAGATCTGTGAAGCGATGGATCTCACCGTTGATAAACTTCGCCGCGTGGCCATCGAAGGTCTCACGATCCAAGGTTTGCCAGTGGGCCAGTTCGCGTTCTTCACGAAGCGTGAGCTTTTGAAGGCGTTGGGCATGAATGAAGACGGCGAGCGTTTGAACAATCGTCCGGCCTTCGTCTCAATTAAGAAAACTATTGATACGCGCAAGGCCACTAAGATGGTCGGCAAGTCGGCCCGTCCGGCCGACGATCGTCGTTACCAAGGTTTCCGTAAGGACAAGTACTATGAAACTGTTCGCAGTATCAAAGAGCTTGAGGCCATGAAGAAAACAGAAGAAGCAACTCTTATGGCTTTGCCAACTAAGTAGTAAGACATGTCTGCGGTCACTATTCGACGTGGTAAAATTCTCGTTTATCGATTCTATGAGATCGGCTCTGAAGTCGATCTCAAAAAATTGTCTGCCCTTGTGCAGGCCAAGCAGAATACCACCAAGTTTCGCCTGGATCGTCCGGGCAAAACCGGTTTAGTAATCGCCAATGATCCTATTACAGTTCATTTAGGCCCGACTGAAATCGTGGTTGAGAACGAAAAGGTCATGGCCGAGTTGGATTTCCGCGTCTGGGACTTCGGCGGCATGTCGGTTTGTTTCCACATTCCTTTGCGTGATGGACTGACGTGGGATGAACTTGTGCGTCTCGCGGCTTGGCTCGAGCGTGACACATATATTGATGTCATCGCTCGGGCGAAGGCGAAAGAATTCCAAGCTGAAATTAAAGATTCGATTCCTGTCTTGAACGACTGGCCGACCTCAGAAGAGTACGTCGTCTACTTCTTGCAGGAAGTGGATGGCATTGGCGAAAACGCCATGGAGCTGTTCGATAACGCCGACATCGCGGCGTTGCTTCTGGCGGAACCGAAAGAGCGTCTGTCTGAGCAAATGAAGAAAACCGTCCGTGATTTTGCTACTCAGTATTCGCGCAGCGATCTTTCGGTGATTGATTGGAATTCGGCACTCGTGGTTGAACCGTCGGGCTCGATGGATTTGCCGATGGTGCTCGAGTTCGCCAACTC
>JBEIPE010000125.1:0-8029 GCA_040377215.1 Halobacteriovoraceae bacterium | reverse complement strand
TGACATCGAACGCTCGTTGGTGACCCAGAAGCGTGTGCCGCTTACATCCACCTCAATCGCCTTGAGGCGACCCTTGATCAGCTCATTATTATCTTGAATCGGAGTGACGTAAGTCGGCACACGGATCGGATAGTGTGACGGGTGGTGCTTAGTGAGGGTGATTTCAAACCCCATCCACGGCAAAGAGACGGCTTCACCGCCACTGAACTTCGTGACTTTCCAGGCGGCCGCCTCACGATCGAAGTAGCCCACATATTTTCCGAAGAGAAAGAGATGGGGCTTTTCTTGGAAAAGTTTGCGACTGAAAATGCGGTAAGACGAATCCATCACGATCTGATTGTTTTTATCAATGGGCAGTGGCGAGAGATCCGGCAAGAAGCGCAGCTCGACGCCGTTATCTTTGAGGGTGAGAAGTGTTTGTCCTTTGCTGCCTTTTTGCGTCACGAGATCCTTCTTCGAAGGAGCAAAACAGCGGCCGCCTTGGGCGTCCCACACGAGCAAGCTGTCGTAGGACGGTTTACCGAAGCAATCGGCCAAAACTTCTGGCATGTAGTGAACATTCAAAGGGCCGAGCTGAGTGGTGCTTTCAAAGACTGAACCCGGATGAAGGCTCAAGGTGAAATTTTCACCAAAGTTATCATTCTTGATGCGGTATTCGCTGGAGTGCAGGCGGGTGGTGTCCGCCATCTTGTCTTCAACCCAAGTCACCACATCATCTGCGAAAGGAAGAAAGCGCAAAACTTTGATGCCGCCTTCCCACTCGAAATTCACGTTCCGTGGGCCATGGGAGTAAGGGAGGTCGACCGTCACTTCTTTTTGTTCCGCGGGGAACTGGAGAGTGAGTTGATCACGGCTGAGGCTGACTTGGCGTGCGGGTGTGTTAGGTGCCAGCGTAAGGTTGCCGTCGACGCCGGCCTGGTAAGTGATGAAAGAACCCAAGAAAAGAATCAAAAGACCTAAGTGCAAAACATAAAAGCCATAGAGATGACGTTTCATGGGAAAGCGCTGAAGGGTCGCCACTAAAATACTGAGGAACATCCCTAACTGCAGCGCCATGAAAGGAAGCGACTTATAAACTAAGCGATTGGCATAGTCAGTGCCGTGATAGGACTCCATGAAGGTGCCGTAGGTCAGGGCCGCAGCAAAGAGAAGGATAATGGCGACAGCGAATTTGACATGACCGAGCCACTTGGCGAGCCACGCCTGGCCGGCTAAAAATTTGTTCCACATAGGTGCATAAATGTGTCACGGACGCTGATGCTTGTCGATGTAAGGTCAGGGGCCGTTTAACGTTTTTGCCAGGCTAAACAAGGCATAAAACAGCGCTTGGTGAACGAGGTAAATTTTAAGCGCGTGGCGTCCCAAAATTTCCAGCACAGGGTTAGGCGCCGGCCGCCAGCGGCTAAGCAGCCATGGGCCAGTGATCATGCCGACTAAAACCACCCAGAACCACGGATAGGCCGGGATAAAGTCCATGGATTGGTGCTCTATAAAGCGGCTCATCCACGCGATGTCGTAGCCGAGAGCATACTGGCCAATAAGAATGGCGATGAGGGCCGGGATACGCGCCCAGCGAAAATAGAAAAAAGGCAGTGCCAAAAGACTGACGGTAGCGATGCAATGAATAGTGCCGAAATAAATCCAAGATTTCGGAAAAGTGAAATAGGTCGCCACACTTATAATAAGAGCGATCGCCATCAGCTTCAGCCACCGTTTCCAAAATGACGGCCACTTAATCTTTTTGCCGTGAGTGATTTCAAGAGAGGCCCCCACGCACCAAAGAAAAACAAACACAATAAAACGGGGGAGCGCATACCAAAAGCCGATATTCATGCGTGTTTGGATGTGCCCAAACAGCCAAAGATCGTAGGCAAAATGAAAAATCAGCATAAGAAGGACGGCCAGGCCTCTAAGAGAATCGAGACCTATAAAACGCTGATTCATGGTTTTCTCATATAACAAAAGAAGGCTTCGCTCGCTCGAATGGTCACTTGGCCTTGTCCTTCATTAGATAATAGACGCGAAGAAAGGGATTCGACTTGTGTTGAAGCCAGGGGAAAGCGGCACGCCCCTTCAATAGAAAATGTCGTGGGGAGAGGGGAAAATAAAGAAAACAGACCTACTAATGAGAGGGCATGAGTGCCCGCCGGAAGCCCGAGCACTTGGTACTCTGAATCGGTGTGAAAATAAACCTCGCCACCTTCTCTCTTTAAGCGTGCATGCAGCTCTCCTAAATTGATGACCTGGTGATCAAAGCGCCCACCCCAAAAACCATAAAGATGAATGTTGAGTGGACCGGCGGGCAGATGCTCCAGGGCCAGCGCCAAGTCACTGGCGTCTTTGGACGTTGGAAAAAGTAAATCAAGAGACAGTGCTGGGGCCAGGGAATCGCCGTCGCCCAGAGTGAAATCATAGCGATCTGCCGAGGCTTTATTACAGCCGCCATCTACTCCCAAGACTGGCAACAGCGGCCAGTCGGTGGGAAATGATTTGGCCATCGGGCCCACCAGGACCACACTTTTATGATGTTGAACTTTACTAATAAAGGATTGGAGCTTGCTCTGATACATGCGTCCATTTTATCCTGCACTCTATGGATTGGTCATCACGCGCGCAAAAAACTCTGCAAAACCCACGCTTTTGTCTCACTAAAATTCCTGCGGGATGGGGTGAGTGTCATTTGAATGACACTCGAATCCTCTGTTGGAATGGTCGCGAACGTTGTGAAGGATGGGGGTACTTAGGGGCCTGGACCGAGGGAGAACGAGCCATTTTAGAGGCCCTCGGGCAATTGTTAGAAAATAAAATGTGGTCTTTTCTACAAGAAATTTCACTCCGAGAAGCCGAAGCATGGCTTCGTGATCGCAATTCTCAGGCCGCTTTGCCGGAAGATTCTTACCAAGAATTGCGTGAATTCTGGGGTGATATTCAGCAGGCCATTAAAGAGTGGGCGAGCGGCGGAAAAGTCCTGCGCGATTTTCGTTTTCCCTCTGAGAAAGTCTTCGCGACACTGAGTTTGCCTGAGAAGATTCAGCAGCTTAAGGCCTTTTTCTCCTCTGAGCGGCTGAGTGGATTTTATCGGCAAGGAGGTCGCCTCGAGGTACTCGATGTCGACGGAATGACGGTTTATATAGCGCTTTTTTGTAGCACAATTCCCCCGGGTGCTTTGCTCGATTGGTTGCAATTAACCCTCGCCGAAACCTTCCGTGAACCGGCCTTGAATCTCGTCCCCGAGGATTTCCCCTCGGGAGACCCCCTAAAAAAACAGTTTGATTAAGTGAAAAACTTATCTATAGAATCTATTTCATATTGATTCACTCAGAACTGTAGAGAGCATAATTGGAAAAAAATTTGGTATTTAAGGAAGTGAAGAAGGAAGAAGAGATCGAAGCGATTTCGAATTTCGACATTCAAGTCTTTACTGATTCACAAGATCTCCAATGGAACATGGATAACATCCGCCGCGAAATGAAGGGTGGATGGAAGCTTTACTCTGTCACTTACGGCCCTGATACGGTCGCAGCCTTGTTCATGAAAACCGATAAAGAGTCCCTCTATACTAAGAACACGCCTATTAAGTTGGCGTTTCAAGGAAATGGATTCAGTCATCGTATTAAAGATTTCTATGAGCGCGAGGCCAGTCGTCTGCAATTGAAGCGCGTAGTGAATTACAGTCCCGTCGATAATTTTCGCATGATCGCCCTTAATGAGTCCCACGGCTACCGTAAGACCGGGAATCAATTAGGTGTGAGCTCGTCTATTGTCGAATGGGAAAAAGTTGTGAGTTAATAGGTTTCAAGACCTACGTTTTATACACACGGGTAACCAAACGGTTCCCACTTTAGGAGGATTATTCCATGGCTAAGAAGACAACAAAGAAAGCGACTGCTAAAAAAGCTACAGCTAAAAAAGCTACAGCTAAGAAAGCAACTGCTAAGAAAGCTGCTCCAAAAGCAACTGCTAAGAAAGCAACTGCTAAGAAAGCTGCTGCTCCAAAGAAGAAAACTGCTCGTAAGCCAAACGCAGCTTTCATGAAGCCGTTGACTCCGTCAGCTGCTCTCGCTGAAATCGTAGGCGCTTCTCCATTGCCTCGCACTGAAGTTGTGAAGAAGATCTGGGTTTACATCAAGAAGCACAATCTTCAAGATGCAAAAAACCGCCGCACAATCAACGCTGATGACAAACTCAAAGCAGTTTTCGCTGGCAAGAAATCTGTTTCTATGTTCGAAATGACTAAACTCGTTTCTAACCACTTGAAATAGTCGCCACGAATCTTTCGCAAGATTGATTCACGACAAGGGCCCCTTCGGGGGCCCTTTTTATTTACAGGATGTAATGTATGCCGACGGCGGCAGGATGCCGAGGAGTCGGCGATGTCCAGGATACTATGAATTTTCTTCTCGGCATTCTCCTTCTCGCGCTGCCTATTTCTGCTCGAGCTCAAGATTGGTCACTAGGCCTAGGGCTCAACGGGAGCAAAGCCGAGACTGAACTGTCATCCTTCTCAGATCTGGAGTCAGTCGAAAGCCACTGGAAGGTCTCCCCAGCAGCTGCTGTCTTTGCCAAATGGCTCCTCAAAGAAAATATGCGTCTTCGTTCGGGTCTCATGCTCCAAGAAAAGAGCCTCGCCTTTACCTCTGTTAACTTTGTTGGGTTTAAAGATAATTTCCGGTCGGACATTCTCTACTTAAGTCTGCCGCTCGCCATCGAGTTTCAGCTACCTTCAAGATTTTCCCTCTATGCTGGCGTCATGCTCGACTACGCTTTGAAAGATGACTGCAGTTCGAAAGGGCTGGTCTACACCTGCGGCAATTCTTCATTTAAGCGCTTCTCGAGTTCAATCATGGGGGGGCTTGTATGGCCCTTCTTCGAGCACTGGGAACTCGACATCAATTACCAGATCGGTATGAGCGATGTTTATGAAGATGTGACCCTGAATACGGCGCAACTGATGGTGGCCTACCGTTTCGAGTAACTAGAGGCTGAGGCGGAACGTCTCAACTGTTGCTGACGGAAGCAGTCCCTTCTCCTGGGACGCTAGATCAAACAGTTCATGGCAATGAGTCGCGGGATTCCCTTGCGGAAAGCGGCGTTTCCCACCAAAAAATTCCACACAGGTATGAGCGTAATAATCCAAGTACTCCGGGAAGTAGCGCTGGAGATGACGAGCGACTGTGCGGCGCTTAGTGAGATCAAGATCCGTAAAGAGGGTGCCTGGTAGAGGATGCCAGCGCTTGAGCACGGCCATGATGGCCTCACGCTGACCAGGAAGCGTGGAGAGTTGTTGAACACGATTCCAGGCGAGATTAAAAGTCTCGCCACGGGCCGGCGAACCTAGCAGATAATGTAATTGAAAGAGATCTTTCTCTAAGGCCGTGAGGGCCTGTTGAGATTTCAACAAGAGATAAGAAAGTGTCAGAGTGTCAGTATCTGCGCCGTTGGCCCAATGAGCATGAGCAACCGGTACGAGGGCCGGCCAGCAATCAGGGTGAGCGAGGTCTTTCAGTACAGCGCTAAATGTTTTCCCTTTAATATTATTCAGCCATTCTTGGCGCAAAGAATCCCACACCACTTGCTGCACATCCGCTTTCTTGCATTGGAGCTCGGCGAGCGGTGAGCGGATCACCGGTGTGAGAATGAATAAAGGTGTCACCAAGGCGCGGGCGCGGTGGGCCGGGTTCTCAATTTCGGGAACCGACAGTGGCAAACGTGGGGTCAATAAGGCCAGCAAACGGCCGGCGAGGTCAGGTTCCTGACGGCCGATCTCCCAAAAAGTGACGACGTCCTGCCAGCAAGGAGAGCCGGCGGTTGAATCTTCCGTGAAACATTGGGTGAACCAGCGCATCGCCACTTCTTGGCGCTTGAGACGAAAGAACTCATTGCCCCTGAGGACACTCCAGCCGGCCAGCTCTTCCATTTGCTGGAAGTCGCTGCGCTCAAGACGGTTCTTGGCCGCCATGGCCTTTAAGAGCCCTTCACCCATGTTCTGCACCATGGTCTTCCAGTAGTCGTTGCGCTCAGAGGGGCGAATGTCTAAGGCATGAGCGAAAAATTCAGCGTGGGACTGTTCTTTTTCTAAAGCTTCTAAGTCGGCCATGGAATACGCCGCGGCCCGACTCTCGAAAGAGAGCGTTAAACAAAGTGCGGCAATAGCAATCGGAGTGGAAATGAACTTCACATATAGATGTTAGACTGGTGGTTTTGCCTGGTCAAACGCCTTTGCGAACAAGGGGGCGCAAGAGTAAACTGAGCCCCTCGAAAGGTTGCTCAGGAGGCCTCTATGTCTGCCCCAATTTTGGCGGAAGTTTACTCAATTGTGCGTAAGAATCTGGAGAACGGATTCGAACTTATTGCGCCAGAAGATTATCTGGCCTGGTTGCTCGTCAATAACGAGGCCACACCTGAGTTCGCTGCCTTTTTACATGATTTAAAGTTGGCCACACCAGTGGCGGGGTTTCGTCGTGAAATCTTGGTCAATGGTTTTCCTGTTTTGCTAGGAGTCCTGCCGGGGGAGAAAAAAATCTACGCGGCTTCACGCCGTCTCTCTCGTGAGTTGACCTTGCTAGATGCCCTCGAGCGTGAGGGACATAGCGACGCTGGTTTGAAGGCCCATGCCGCCACCATCAGCACTCTCGATTCACGCCAGTTCCCATCGGAATGGAATTGGGTCACGAAGACGCACAAGTTACTCGATTGGCAGCAAGAAGATAGATGGCGCGAAGTTGAAACGCTGACCAAAGAAAAATTGCAACAGCTCGTTCGTCACGTGCAGGCCTATCGGCCGACTTTGTTTGAGCGCGTTTCTGACTGGGGCCTAGGCCTGACCGCTACGTTTGCTCTGATCCGCATTCACCTTTTAAAATTCCTCGCTCTTCTTCCCTCGCTAGATCATGACAAGAAGGGCTTTGAAGTAAAACGCAACTTGATCGAGTCTCTTCGCCGTTTGCAAGAAGATGATCAGCGCCTACGTCGCAAAGGCATCAAAAACGGCGGCGTGCGACCACTGCCACGTGCCTACAGCATGGGATTGAATATCGCTTTGCAGACCGTGCGCTTTTTACCAGCAGGGCTTCTCGCTGGTGTCGTGCGTGCGATGGTGAAGAAAATGGCGAAACGTTTTATCGCCGGTGAATCCATTGCCTCCTCAGACAAAACTCTCCATGATCTTCATTCGACTCGTCGTGAGGCCACCTTGGATCAGCTCGGAGAGCTCGTGGTATCGGAAGAAGAGGCCGACGAATATCTCAAGCGCGTGCTCGCAATTGTCCACGGCTTGAAAGTGCATATTCAACCAGGTGAGCGCAACAGCGCGGGTATCAATAAGGCCCACGTTTCCATTAAGGTCTCAGCACTCGCCAGTGATTTTAAGCCCCACGCTTTTGATTTTACCTATAATCTCGTGGCCCCACGCCTTAAAAAGATTTTGGTCGAGGCCCGTCGTGAACAGGTGTTCATCAACATCGATGCTGAACACTACCACTACCGTGATTTCGTTTTGCGTATCTATCGCCGCGTGCTTTTGGAAACCCCGGAGCTTGCGGGATGGGGCGATACGGGTATCGTGTTGCAGGCCTACTTGCGTGATGGCGCTCCTCACTTGAATGACATTGTGATGCTCGCCCGCGAACGTGGTGTGCGCATGCCGATTCGCTTGGTGAAAGGCGCTTACTGGGACGCAGAGACCATCGAAGCCGAAGTTCATTCTCATCACGCTCCGCAGTTTTTGAATAAAGAAGAGTCTGATCTGCATTTCCGTCAGCTCGCCGGTATGGCCCTCGCACATTCGCAAGAAATTCAATTGGCCGTAGGGTCTCACAATTTGCAGGACCATTGCTTCGTAGAAGCACTTCGCCAACTGCATTATCCGGCTGCACCAACCATTGAGCACCAATGTTTGCACATGACCTACGAGGCGTTGTCTCACGGTCTCGCTCACATGGGCTGGCCGACACGAAACTACATGCCTATTGGAAACTTGCTCGTAGGGATGGCCTATCTCGTTCGCCGAATTATGGAGAACTCATCCCAG
>JBEIPE010000184.1:0-6090 GCA_040377215.1 Halobacteriovoraceae bacterium | reverse complement strand
TGCGGATTGACCTGCACTTGGTTAAAGCTATCCACTTCCATTTCGACAGGATCTTCCGCCGTGCAGACGTTTACATCCGGAGTCGCAACTTTATTAAGTGTCGTATAAAGTGTTGTCGTCTTACCCGAACCAGTAGGGCCAGTGACGAGGATCAAACCCTGTGATGAATGAATCATCTCTTCCCAGGTCGCCAAGTCTTCTGGCAAGAAACCAATGAATGAAAGATCTTGTCCGGCGACGTTCTTGTCAAAAATCCGCACCACCATTTTTTCGCCATGGCTGGTGGGGAGAGTTGAAAGGCGCATCTCAACGGTTTTACCGTTATCCATGGTGCGTTTGATGCCACCGTCTTGCGGTTTACGCTTCTCATCGAGCTTCATGTCGCCCAAAATCTTGAAGCGTGAAATGATCATCAAGAGAGCGTCGTGATCAAGGCGATAAACCGTACGCAGATCGCCATCAATACGAAAGCGCACTTGCCCCAGGCCTTTCTTAGGCTCGATATGAATATCGGAGGCGCGCTCAATAAGTGCAAAATTTAAAAGCCAATCGACGATCTTCGCTACGTGGTTATCTTGTGCGCTGAGATTGCGACCGCGCGATTTCTCCAGGAGCTGATCGAGCTCACCTGTTTTCCCCTGGCGTAACAGACGCAAGCGATCGGAGCCGACCTTACCTTGCTCGCGGGCCACGGCCTTAAAGGCCTTTTGCACCACGAAGATTTCGTTCAAAAGATGTTTGATCTGGCGAGGTGAGCCGAGGCGCAGCTCCACTTTTCTGCGAGTCTGTGCGGCGATCTCGTCGATCCAACCGCGCACCATGGGCTCGGAGGTCACGATGACAACTTTCTCGTCATCCATTTCCACGGCACAAATACCCAAACGTTCAGCATAGGCATGAGGAATGAGTGTGCCCACCACTTCCAGATTCACTTTGGTGGAATCAACACGCATGTACTCAATGTCGAGAGACTTCGCCACGATGGTCGCGAGTTCATCAAAGGTTACTTTCTTTCCAAGCGCACGATGATCCGTGATGGTGGCGTCACCAAGCAGTGACAAAGGATGCTCACTTGATCGCGCCCAAAGCTTGAGCCAACGCTCGGCCTCAGCGGCAGGAACAAGACTCGCTTTCACAAGTGGGACGAGAACATCTCGCAAGGTGAGAGAGCGATCACTTGTCGTGTACGTTTTTGGCAAACCCATAGGCATGACTCCTTAGGTTTCTTATCGGTAGCACGAAGGAAAAAGCAATTTGCTCAAGAAGGGTTTTTCCAAGTAAGATGAGAATTATGATGAAACCCAGCTACCGCGAGATTTTACGCACCAAACTCCAGGAAAAGACCGACAAAAACAGACGGTACTCCTTACGCGCATTCGCCAAAGATCTCGGCATCTCCCCTGCACTTTTAAGCCAAGTCCTCAGTGGTAAACGTGGGATGTCAGAAACAATGGCGCGAGACGTGGGCCGTAAACTCAAACTAACCGAAATTCAGCAAGACTATTTCTGTGACCTGGTGGCCGCGGACCATGCCAAGAGTGACGCTAAGAAAACGCAGGCGCAAGAGCGTCTCAAAAATTATGACCGCTCAAAGATTAAGCAACTGGGACTCGAGTACTTTGCTCGCATTCACGACTGGCATCACTTCGCCATCCTTGAGTGCATTGACCTCAAAGACTTCCAACCGACGACGAGTTGGCTGGCAAAAAAACTCAACATTGAAGAAATAAAAATTAGACTGGCGGTTGAACGTCTCGAAGAAATTGGTCTGCTCAAGATCACACCCCAAGGAACCTGGATCAGCACCCATGCTCATTTGCATATTCGTCAGGATGCTGATGCTACCAAGCAGGCCCTTAAGCAGTACTCGCTCCTAGGCATCGAAGCCCTGATGTCTGTCTCTATGGAGATGAGAGAGAACTCCGCATACGTGATGAGCGTGGACTCAAAACGTGTTGAGGAAGCAAAGCGCGTGCTCCGCGATTTCAACCAGTCCTTCATTCAGCAGTTCAATGCCAGTGACGACGACAAAGACACTGTCTTTGTGCTCGCCACGCAATTATTTCCAGTCACCACTTAAGCAAACATTGCAAACACAATTACGACCAGTGTCATAACGCACTCATTGTGTGGGCCGTCTACTGTTGCTAAATCCATTTCATGAACAACAACCAGAGGATTATCTCATGAAAAATTTGCTTGTACTGATTGCGCTCGCCTTTACCGCTCCGGCCATCGCAGGAGAAACTTATCTCGGCACAATTTCTCTCAGTGGCCTCAATTCCGACTCCATTAGAACCACCATGATGGATAAGGCGGTCAAGGTTAGCGTAAAAGATTTGAAATGCCGCCCGTCAGGTTATGAGCGCGAAGATGTTTGCTTCCTTCGCACTGTGGCCAGCAAGACGTTTAAGATCGAAGCCCTTAAGGTCGACAACGAACAACTGATTTATGCAGGAGCGACCGGTAATGTCGTTTGCGGCAACTATGGCGTTAGCCGTGTGCTCCGCCGCCGCACCTTGTTTTTGACCGGCAACTGCCAAGTAGAAACTAGAATCGAAAGTGCTGGCCGCAACAGTGTTCTCATCGTGAATTTCGTCACTCGCTAGTTTTCTCAAGGGTCACCTCCCCTCTGGCGGTGGCCCTTTCCTATACTTCCTACCTTCCCTTTCCTGCCCAGCAAACACCGTAAACACTAAAACGTCCTCGCTGATCTGCGCCGACCGATCTGCTGTAAGGTGTGTCTTGTGAACGGTGCCAGCAACTTGATGCAGCTTTAAAAGCTAAGGAATTATCTATGAAACACTTAATGATCTTTGCTTTGTTTTTTGTTTCTGTGAGTGCTTTTGCGGGGGAGTGCTTTATGAGAGTTGAAATTGCGACCCAGCGTACTAATGGAACTTTTTTTCAAAACCAATCCCATCCAGACTTTAGTCCATGGACTTCAAATACCCAAACCTGGGAGGCTTGCTATAGACGTAGTCTCCAATTCGCGAAAGCGAACATGATCGGAGGCACGACACGTATACAGCTCGCCAGCATGGGCTTTGGCAGAACTTCAACCTATGGTCAGCCATACGTTTACTGGGCTTTCAAAACTGGCTTTTTCTCATCTGTGAAAGGCGCGCTGACTGAATATAGCAACGATAAGCCGAAGCAGGGAGACAAACGGATTTCTGAGCATGGTGAGCCGCTCCTTGGGAAGGTGCGGTTCTTTTAAATGCATCTGACTTATCCCAAGTTACTTTTTTTCTTTTTCGACTAGCGGAATCAACAAGTGACGATAGCCTTCTCTCTTGGCAAATAGACGCTTTAGACCTTCTTCGATGGTGATCTCGGCCTTCCAGCCGAGGTCACGCTCCGCCTTAGCGTGAGAGAACCAATGATCTGTTCCCATGTTCAAGGCAACAAAACGAGTCACCGGTGGCTCGGGTGAAAATACCCCGGCCATCTTCCAGATTTTTTCAAAGGCCCAGCCTAAAGTGACGGCCGTCTTAAGACCAAGGCTATTGTCGGGAGCTGGAATCTCAGCGAGCTTCAAAACTTGTTCGATAAAATCCCACAGCTTCACCGGGCCTTGACCCAGGAAATAAGCTTGTCCTGCCACCGGCGATCCACTGGTTAGTTTCTCGAAGGCCAGCACATGAGCACGAGCAGCTTCTTCCACGTAAATCACATCCACTTGGTTCTCACCATTGCCGATGACTTTGAGTTTTCCAAGACGAGCTTGGTCCATCACGCGGGGAAGAAGATTCTCATCGCCCGGCCCCCAAATAAGATGCGGTCTCAGAGAGACCGTAAAAAAATGAGGAGAGTTCGCCGCTAACACCAACTGTTCGGCGGCGGCTTTAGTGCGTGGATAATGACCTAGATGTTCTTTGGGATACGGTAGAGTTTCGTCGGCACCTTGATGCCCACCGCGACCAAACACACTGCTGGGTGATCCGGTATAAACGAAACGCTTCACGCCGTGGCGTTGCGCCGAATTCAAAAGATTTTCTGTCCCGGTGATATTGATGCGATCAAAGACTTCTGCTTTGCCCCACATGCCCACGAGTGAGGCCACATGAAAAATCGCGTCAAAGCCCTGAGTGAGCGCGCGCTCCACATCCTCAACATTCCCCACGTCACCACGGATAGTAGGAACTCCCATATCTTCGAGATGTTCGTAAGAGTGACGAGAAAAATTCGTCACCATATAACTTGGATTTTTTAAAAGCTCTTTAATGATCCAGGTACCAAGAAAACCACCGCCACCGGTGACGAGAATTCTCATACGCTCTCCTTCTGGGCCCAAGCCGACAAAGCCACGCGATCGATCTTTATATTATGGCGTACATCCACCGGAAATCCAGGGTGCGGGAAAAAATCTTGAATGCTCTGAGTGTGCGCGTGTTTTGCGCCGAGGGCCTGCAGCTCAGTTTTAATCTGGTGGCTCCAACCAAAACCAGCGCGCATTTCCACCACGATTCCCGCTCGATCTTTGAGGCTCACCAAGGCCGTTCGCTTCACGGCCGGATGCTGATTAAAAATAGCTTCGCATGGGATTGGGTAATGAGTTCCCACCACGTGCACCTTGCGCCCGCAGAACCACACACGTCCTTGTTCATCTAAATAACCGACATCACCCATACGATGACAAAGCCCATCCACATGGGGAATTTTAGCGAGCTTGGTGGCTTCCTCGCGCGCGAAATATCCCGGCGTCACCGTCGGCCCTTGCACGACTATTTCTCCAATCGTTCCGCGAGGCACTTCTTTCAAAGTTGCCTCTGGAATATCCGTCGCTTCAATAATGATGATCTTATTTCCAGGAGTCGCTGGTCCCACACATGTGCCTGCACCGGTTTGTGTTTTGGGCCAAGTCTCTTTCAAAATCTCGCGGCCACTCATACACGCCACCGGCAAACACTCCGTCGCTCCATAAGGTGTATGAGTTGTGCCATTGGGAAGAATCTTGGCCCACATCTCGTGGATCACTCCTTGCACCGGAGCACCGAACATCACCACATGCTGAAGATGAGGAAGTGTGATCTTGTGATCGAGACAGTACTGCCCCACTCGCTCCCAAATCGCCGGCGAGCCGGCACAGAACGTGATCTTCTCATTGATGAGTGTCGGAACAATCTTGGCGGGATCGCACTTCGCAGGTTTGGTGGGATCCATATCCGGGATCACGCTGGTCATGCCCATGGCGAGAGTGAAGAGAGCAAAGAGTGGAAAACCGGGTAGATCTTTATGAGTCGAATCGAGATTGAACATCTCTTGCAGCATATGAGTCTGCGCGGTGAGAATCCCATGAGTCGTCATGACACCTTTGGGTGTGCCTGTGCCACCGGAGGTGAAAAGAATGGCGGCCGTATCGGAGGGTTTCGCGTCGAAGACTTTGAAGTCGGTTGATTCTGCATCGAGGTCTTTCAGAAGATTTGGGGCCAGAAAGAAATTCGGCGACACGGTCCACGCCCATTTCACGGATTTAAATGAAGAAGCAAAAATTCGGCGCAAGACATGCACGACATTGACCGCAATCATGCCCTCGGGAGCGACTTCACTCAGGGCTTTCAAAAGATTTTTGCGGCCCATGCCGGGATCAATCAAAACAGGAATGGCACCGAGCTTAAAAAGCGCGAAGGTGATGATGGAAAAATCCAAAGACGGCCTTACAAATAAAGCCACGCGCGCTCCGGGGCGAACTCCGGAGTTATGCAAGCGCTGTGCGATCTGCTGAGAGCGGCGTTCAAACTGCGCAAAGGTGTAAAACGATCCATCCCACATCGTGACGGAGGCTTTATTAGGATGCAGGCGCGCTTGTTCTTGAATAAGCGCGGCGATATTCACTGGGTGCGTCCGATGAAACTAGTAATGGAATCGATGGCCTTCTTGGGCGCATCTTCCAGCACATAGTGGCCGGCATCAGCGATCCAGTGAGCCTCAGCGTCTGGATAAATGCGCAGCCAGCGCTCAAAGAAGTCTTTATTGAAGCAGAAATCCAATCCGCCCCACACGATCAGCTTTGGCACTTTGAGTTTCGAAAGCTGCGACTCCACTGTCTGCAAGGTTTTCCAACTGCGATGAGTCTCATCCAATGGA
>JBEIPE010000002.1:0-39693 GCA_040377215.1 Halobacteriovoraceae bacterium | reverse complement strand
GCAAATCGACCGATAAAAACATTATGCGCGTCGGGCCACTGACGAAGATATTCACCCACTTCACGATGGTAAGCAGGCGCATTCTCCCCGAGCTCATTCATATCGCCCAACACCACCAACGAGTCACTTTCGGCAATGCCATGATCCTTCAACCATTCGAAGAAACCGCTCAGGGCCACTTTCATAGAACTCGGATTTGCATTGTAAGCATCGAGATAGATCTTCTTACCCGTAAAATCTTTCCATTCAGAGCGATTGGCCGTCGGACGGAATAAACTGGCTGCGGCCGTTAGCAACCCACGCTTTTCAGGGAAAATTGAAACCGCAATACACCATGCTGTCGCCATGTTGGTGAGGTTGTGAGCTCCGGTAAGTGCTTTGTTGCGCAAGATTTCATGACCGAGCTTGCCTTCAATCTGCACCTCACCCGTATCCGTTTTAAAACGGATGTCGGCTTCTCCCTTGGCAGAGAAAGTCACCGTGCCTTTGGTCCGAGGGAATGTCTTCAAAAACGCATCATCGAGATTTTGAAAAAACAGACCATCACCTACCGCGTGGTAGAGATATCCTTCCTCTTCAAAAACTTTTTCTTCTGTGCCAAAGAACTCAAGATGAGTGGCACCGATGTTTGTCACTAGTCCACAGTCTGGATTCGCGAGATCGCAAAGAACTTTAATTTCACCCGGATGATTGCTACCCAACTCCAGAACACAGATTTTTGTCTCCGGTCGGATTTGTAAAACGGTTAAAGGGACTCCGAGATGGTTGTTATTATTTTTCTCGGTGGCCACCATCTCATTGGGCATCACTGTTTTCAAAAGGAATGAGAGCATTTCTTTGTGAGTCGTTTTTCCATTTGAACCAGAAATCGCAAAGACGCGACCACCGCTCTTTTGCCATCCCTTCACGTGGCGAGTGCCTAGCTCTTGCGTAAACGCAACAGCGTCAGACACGCACACAAAACAAACGTGCGGAAACTTCGACTGCAAACCACTGACGAGCGCTTGGTTTTCGGCACTGTCTTCAAAAATAACTACACGACAACCGTCTTTGAGCAGCGGTTCTGCATATGCCAATGGATTATGACGAGCGCCTGGATAGGCCATGAACATCGCCGGTTCTTTGAAGGCACGAGTGTCTGAACAAAAGCCCAAACGCACATCAGGAAGAGTGCCAGTAATTTTTTTTACAGAAGGGCATTCAGTAATCAAACGAGTTTCAATCACAGGTTCATCCCTTTTCTAGGTCGATGTGGCCATCAAGTTCGGCGATATCACTATAAGGCACTTTTATCGTGCCCTTGAGAATATAATCCTCATGACCTTTCCCGGCCATGACCAGCACATCACCCGTCTGTAAACGTGCCAAGGCAGTTCTCACCGCCGTCGGTCGATCGACTTCCCTACTCAGAGATGGGTGTTGACCCACACCGTCGACAATATCTTGAATGATTCGCTCTGGATCTTCTGTACGCGGATTATCACTCGTCACAATTAGTTCGTTCGCAAATTGCGCAGCAATTTTCCCCATAAGAGGACGCTTAGTGCGATCGCGATCACCGCCACAACCAAACAAAACAATGATGTTGTGATTCAAGAAAGTTTCTTTCACTGCACGCAAAATATTTTCAAGTGCATCGGGTGTGTGAGCAAAGTCCACAATCGCAGTTTTGCCTTTCCACTCTCGGATATAAAACCGGCCCGGTGGAGGTTGCAGCACTTTCAAATAAGTCGACTTAACAACAACACCCAAAGTCTCAATGAGTTTAATGGCACAAAGAAGATTCTCTTCATTAAAGCGAGCTTTAAAAAAAACTGGCAACTCTTTGCGACTCTCGGTAGAGAGTGGCTCCACTTGTTTAAGCCGTGACTGTTTCGAAAGACGAGTTAACAAATCCTGCTGAGTACTGGGAACAAAAACAAAACCGGTCTTACTCACATAATTGAAAATGCGCTCTTTTGATTTAAAATACGCTTCCATTGTTCCATGGTAATCGAGATGGTCTTGCGTAAGATTCGTCCACGCCGCTGATTCAAAAGAGAGTCCATAAACACGCTCTTGTTCGAGTGCGTGAGAGCTGGCTTCCATGACGACGAAGTCAGCCGTGGCGCCATAGTGCGCTAGCATCTGACGTAATTGAATTTGACCTGGCGTCGTAAGGCCAAACTCTTCGACGGTACCGCTCTCTCGCCGCACACCGAGTGTGCCAATTGAAAATCCCTTCAGGCCTGCGGCGATACCCAGCTGCAACACTAAATCGGCCGTGGTTGTTTTTCCGTTGGTGCCAGTCACAGCTAAAAGCTTCAGCTTTGAAGGCAAAGGAAAATATTGATTACAAAGTGTGTGAAGAAGTTGTGGCCAAGCTTTTTCATGAGCAATCCACGTTGGACATCCCAACTCAACACCCGGATCACGGCTTACAAGTAACAATCCGGGTTTTACACTTTTGAGGCGGGTCTGGAGTTTTTGAAGAGAGTCTGCGCCGTCAGCAAGCTGGTACGCAATGAGTACATCAGAAGCCGCTTTCTCGATTCGCCAATCAAGGCGTTTTATAGAGCTTAGCCGAGCTATATCGCCAGATTTTAAAAGCGACTTGATCGTCTCATCATTCTTCATACGATGGCGGGCTGAAGTGGAGGTTGATCTCATTCGCGCCGACGATCGATTCACCTGCTGCTGGTGATTGGCGTGAGACCACACCAAACCCCGTGAGTTCAATTTGTAACTTGAGACTTTCCGCCATGCGAATCGCTGACGCCTTATCCATTCCTACGAAATTTGGCATCCGCCCTGGCCCGATCATACGACGAGACGCTTGTGATACTTGAACTGTATCAAGGTTCTTTTCGTTAGAAGCTGAGTTGTATTTCGCAAATCGTGAAAAGTTCTTCTTCTTATACAACAGGTACTGAGTGATTTTTTTGAACACTGGTGCTGCTGCCATACTTCCGTAGTATCCATTCGCTTTGGGATTATCCACATAAACCAAAACGACAAATTTTCTATCTACGTTAACTGGATAACCCGCAAAACTTGCGATGTAACCATCGTATCCGCCACGTTCCGCCACTCGTTGAGCAGTTCCGGTTTTACCAGCGATAGCATAATGAGGAATCTTCGCACCTGTTCCGGAGCCTGATTCTACCGTGGCCACCAACATTTTGGTCAGTTGTTCAGAGGTCTTACCACTGATAATGCGGTTTTCAGGAATCAATTGAGAAGCTTCCGTCTTCAACAATGTCGGACGAACCATATAGCCGCCGTTTGCAATGGCCGCATAAGCACGCAACATCTGCAGACCTGTCGTAGCAACACCGTGACCGAAGCTGATATTGGAAAGTGTGAGTGGTTTCACGGTCTCGGCACGAGTCATGATTCCTTTCGATTCACCAGACACTTCGATGCCTGTTTTTTCACCGATGCCAAATTTTTTCAATGTTGCTTTGATACGCGGATACTTCACATCAAAAGCAAGTTTTGTCGTTCCGACGTTCGAGCTGAATTGAAGAATCTCAGAAACCGTAAGCCACTCAAATTTGTGTTTCTTATCGTCTTCTGCTTCACCAATCGTGTGATTTCCCACGCGCATTTTTCCGTACTCACAGAAATAACGTTTCTCAGGTGTGGCCACATTGTTTTCTAATGCCGCTGCGATGGTGAATGTTTTAAAAATTGAACCAGGCTCAAAAGGATCTGTTACAAAGGCGAGCTTGCGGTTCTCGGTTGGTGAGCTCGTCGCGCTATTTGGATCAAAGCTTGGCCAGTTGGCCATCGCCAAAATCTCGCCCGTTTCTGCATCCATAACGGCTGCGCCACCACGGTAGGCCTTGTGATGAATGACCGCTTCTTTCAGGTAGTTCTCAGTGGCACCTTGGAGTTCTTTATCAATAGAAAGAGCAACGTCACGTGCAGGCATCGCCGTTGTTTCAATCTGCTCGTACTTGATCGGACGCCCTTTGGCGTCACGATGGTATCGAACCAACTGCGCTTCACCACGCAGTTCTTTGTTCTTCATCCGCTCAATACCCGCCATGCCGGTGTTATCAATGCCGGTAAATCCTAAAATTTGGCTCGCGAGTTCATGGTTAGGATAAACGCGCGTGTTGAGTGGCTCCATATGAATGGCATCAAGTTTACGAAGTTTTGCCACTTGAGCTTCATTCAAACGGACTCGACGAGCAAGCCATGTATATTTGCTGCGATTTTTAACTTTGCCCCAAAGCATGTTGTAGGGAAGTTCCGGTACGGCCTTCGCCATTTCGCGAAGCTGCTTTTGATACGCAGGGCCTTTCTTGCGGGGGAAAGTATAGAGATTCCAAGTTTGCACATTAATCGCTAGAGGATTGCCGTGACGATCTGTGATGCTACCGCGGTTAGGAAACTCGCGTGTCTCACGCATGAACTGGCTGCGAGCATAAGCAAGGAGCCGCTGCTTTTGCACTACTTGAATGTAGAATGCCTTTGCGGCAACAAGCGCAAATAAAACAATAAAGACAAAAAATGTCGTTTGAATCCGAGTCTTCACAGGCCCCCTATACTAAGCACATCCGTGTGCTTAGGGAATGAGGATAATCTGCTCGGGGCCCGGCTCTTTCAGATTGAACTTCTCCGCATAGTCGCGAAGTCGTTGCACTGAGAGCATCCGTGCCCTTTGCGCTTTTAATTCCTTGTTTTGAACGAGTGCTTTATCCATAGCATTCGCCAAGCCGTCTAGCTGATAGGCCTGTTCGATTGACTTCATCCTGATAGTCACGAACAAGACGGCCATACAAGAAAATGTAAGTGTGAAAGGGAGGATGCGTGGATGGAACAAAGTCTGAAGGACTTTATTCTCTTTCCAGCTCGGATTCTTCTTCGCGTTCCGTAAAGCCATTTAACCCTCCATGGTTTTCCATCCGTCGCAGAACCCTAAGCTTGGCACTCCTTGCCCTCGGGTTAACTTCCACTTCGCGCTCGGTTGGTACAATAGGCTTCTTAGTTAATATCATAACGCGGTTATTTTCGTTCGCCACTATTTCTTTATAAGTATGCTTCACGATTCGATCTTCCAAAGAATGGAAGCTGATGATCGCTGCCGTTCCACCTTCTGCTAAAAGATTCGGAAGGCCTGCCAACATTCGCTCAAGCGATCCAAGTTCATCGTTCACCGCGATTCGCAGGGCCTGAAAAGTTCGGGTCGCAGGGTGAATGCCCTTGTGACGTTGGCCTGATGGGTACGATAAAAAACACGCCTCTTCTAATTCACCGGTGGTCCGGTAGGGGCGCTCAATTCTTTTTTCACAGATGCGAGCCGCTATCCTACGAGACAATCTTTCTTCGCCGTACTTGTAGATCAAATTCGCCAAATCTTCCTCTGGGAGCGTGTTTACGAGATCTGCGGCGGTGGCAATAGAGCTGTCGGAAGTATCCATCCGCATGTCTAAAGGAGCGTCCGCTCGGAAAGAAAACCCGCGATCACCGGCATCGAATTGATGGGATGAAACACCTAAGTCGGCGAGTACGCCGTTGAAATGTCCGGGGGTATTGGCCTGGAACCAAGGATAAAGTTGATCGAAGTTAGCGTGCACTAACTTGGCCCGATCGCTCCAGCCATTACGCTCTAGGAGCGCACGACCATTGGCGATGGCATCCGGATCACGGTCAAAAGCAATCAGGCGAGCGTGGGGATTTCGGCGTAAAATTTCTGAACTATGCCCACCACCACCAAAAGTGAGATCGGCAAAAAGTGGCGCATCCACCCCTCCTGCCCCTACAGAAAGTGCGTTGAGGCACTCTTCAAGAAGAACAGAAATGTGGGGAAGATACTCACCGCTCACCGAAGAACTACTTCCATGATCTCTTTATGGCGTGCTGAGAGTTTCGTTGGATCAGTAATCACGGCCCACTTATTTTCTGGTGTGAAATTCACCGGCTCATTCACCAAAGATGGAATCAACTGCACGACAAGTTTCTGGGCACTCACGTAGTTGTCTTTCATGATCGCCATAATCTCAGAAACTTCACAGTGCTCGTCTTTCCAGCAATCATAATCGGTCACCATCGCGACCGTGGCGTAGGCCATACCGGCTTCTTTGGCGAGGTAAGCTTCAGGGACATTGGTCATGCCAATCACCGAAGCTCCGAATGAACGATAGATTTGAGATTCTGCCCGCGAAGAGAATTGAGGGCCTTCAATGCAAACGTAAGTTCCACCCAGGTGTGTTTTCACACCTGAGCTGAGACATGCTTGGTGAATACGAGCTTGAAGACTTTTTTCAACAGGGTAAGCAGCTGACACGTGGCCAACCATACCTTCGTCAAAGAAAGTGCGTTTGCGCTGACCCTTGGTCCAATCTAGAAATTGATCTGGGAGAACAAAATCACGTGGAGCGTACTGCTCTTGAAGTGATCCCACTGCCGAGATGCTTACAATTGTGTCAGCGCCCAATGCCTTAAGGGCGTAGATGTTAGCGCGATAGTTCACTTCAGAGGGAGAAATGTGGTGACCGATGCCGTGACGTGGAAGGAAGAGGAAGGGCGAACCCTGAACTTCCATCTCCATGACAGCTGCACTCGGACGGCCAAACGGAGTCTCGACATCTTTCGAGCCCGTTTGTTTGATGGCATCTAGCTTATAGATGCCACTTCCACCGATAACTGCAAGTTTTCTCCCGGTAGCCATTAGCGAGCCGCTGCGCCGACTGAGAGATCGACAGTCTTTGCCAACGACTTCGACATGCGTCCGTAAATGTTTGAAGATTCCTCACGTTCTGCTTCTTCTTTGCACTGAATGCACATTTCGGCAGTCGGGCGGGCCAACAAACGTTCGAACTTGATCATCTCGCCGCAGTCTTTGCATTCACCATACTCGCCGCTCTCAAGCTGCTTAATGGCTTTTTCAATTTTCTTTGCATAAAAAACTTCACGGTTACGGAAACGCAAAAGGTGCGAGCCTTCGTAGTCAGCCACTGCTGCATCTACCTCATCACTCACATCTTCTGTCATAGAAAGCCCAAAATCATCTGCGCTCACCTTGCCACTGAATAGCAAGCTTGCACGCTCCTCTTGCAGCTTTTTCTTAAGCTGATTGAGTTGTGTCTTGGTCAAAGGCTTGTTCTTAACGGGTGCCATAAGCCACTCCTTTCTTATTCCAGTCCGCCCTTAATATTGAGCAGAACCATTTTGCTAATTGTTTTCAACGTTTCAAAAACGCCTTCACCCTGAAAAGCCGAAGCTTCAAATGCAGGAAGACGACGAGGATTTAATTTCTGAGAAAGATCACTCACAGGAACAATGTTCGGAAGGTCACGCTTGTTCCACTGCATAACTGTAGGGACGCGGCCCGGCTCATAACCTTGTGCCGTCAAATTCTGCTCGAGACTTGCGAGGCTTTCTAGGTTGGCCTCCATGCGCTCAACCTGTGAGTCGGCGACAAAAACCAATCCATCAACACCGCGAAGGATCAACTTGCGACTCGCTTCATAGAAAACTTGTCCAGGAACTGTGTATAAATGGAAACGAGTTTTAAAACCGCGGATTTCACCAAGATCAAGAGGAAGGAAATCAAAGAACAACGTTCGCTCATTTTCAGTATTAAGCGAAACCATGTCGCTTTTGTTACCTGCTGACGTCTTCTGATAGATCCACTGAATATTCGTCGTCTTACCACCCAAGCCTGGACCGTAGTAGACGATTTTGCAGTTAATTTCTTTAGTATGATAATTTACGAATGACATAAAAACCTAAATCCCAAACAAGCGGTCCATCTCTTCGTCTGAGATGTCGCTGAAAAGGTAACCCGTACGTTGCGGCACGGGTGTGCTGCGGGTGGGACGTGGAAGAGCGCGCACATGTGTGGCCAGCTTCATTCCAAGTCCGTGGACCTGACGCTTCAAGAGAGCTGGATTCACGCAGCCCTGATAAATCGCTGTAAGATAGAAATGCTGACGATCGCCTTCAATGGGGAAAATCAAAACACCACGATCAGTTGAATCAAAGACAAAACGGAAATCTTGTACGCTCACTTGGCCAGCGGCCTTAGCCATGGCATTAGCAGCTTCCCAAACACCACCGCACAAAGCTGCCATCGCCTGAGACGAACTGTCAGGACGGCCATCCCATACGAGAAGACCATCATTACGAACAACGAGAAGACGCAGGCCCTTAGGCAGCTTGTGCTTGCTCATAAAGTTCGCAATATGCTCGTGCATTTGACCGTTAATCATTAAAAGCTCTTCCGGTTTTCAAGGGCCTTACCAATTGTCATCGGATCTAAGTATTCGAGGCTTCCGCCAATGGGCATACCAAAACCAATACGTTCAACGGCCACTCCGGCAGGCAACACGTGCTTGATGTAAGCACAGGTCGCATCACCTTCTACGCTAGGATTGAGCGCGAGGATAATGGTTTGAATGTGTTCTCTTTGTACAAAATCACCCATCGCTGTCAGACGAAGTTGATCAGGGCCGACGCCCAAGAGTGGGTTCAACACTCCTCCAAGTACCAGGAATCGACCTTTGTATTGGCCACTTTTCTCGATCGCGAGCAAATCAGAAACTTGTTCAACCACACAAAGGATTCCGCTTTCTGCTCGACGCGGATCAAGGCAAATCGCGCAGACCGGTTCTTCTGTCCACATGCCGCAATGACCACACTCGCGCAAATCAGCGAGTCCACCAGTGGCCAAAGCAAACTGCTGCAACTCAGAGGCACGCCAATGAGTCATCGCTGTCACCATACGCAAAGCCGACTTCTCACCGACACCCGGGAGGCGTCCAAGAGCTGTCACCGCGTTTTTGACTACTGGAGGTAAATCCATCATCTAGAAGAGTCCTGGTAGGCTCAAGCCGCCTGTAATTTTAGACATCGCCTTCGTCACCATGTCTTGTGACTCTTTCATGGCAGAGTTCACGGCAGTGAAAACCAATGTTTCAAGTGTTTCAACATCGTTAGGATCAACCGCATCTTTAGAGATTTTGATTGAGAGCAATTCTTGTTTGCCGTTCACTTTCACGACAACAGCTCCGCCACCTGCCGAGAATTCAACTTCGCGTTCCGCGAGTTCGTTCTGGAGACTCGCCATCTTGGCCTGCATTTGCTGGGCCTGTTTCATCATGTTGTTAATGTTCATAGTTTAGAATCCTTCAAAATGACTTTATCGACTTTGGCATTAAAGAGGCGCTCGGCCTCTTTGACATAAGGGGCGTTGAGAATTTTTCCACGGCGATTCTCCACGTCATCTGCTTGGCGCTTACTGTCGCGCTGGTGAACTGTGGTAAAACCTGTTTTTTGCGCTTCTTCAAACGAGACAGTGACAAACTTCACAACCAGCTTGGCTTCAGTGACGCCGTAGAACTGGGCCACGCGTGAACGAAATTTCGGAGCGACATCTGGGTCCTGCAAATAATCCTTCGGCATTTCCTCATCTTCCGGGAAACCCACCGTGAGATGAAGAACATCCTCATGAAAGCGAGGCTTCTCAACAAAATCTCCCAATTCAAGATTGGCCTTAATCGTAGGAGCATCATTAAGAGCGGCAATCAATGCTTCGATTTTCGCTTCTGGCTCTGCTTTCTTAGCAACAGGAGCGGCTTTCGGTGTGGGTACGCTTACAGGAGCAGATACCGCCACATTGTCATGGCGAATAATTCCGCGATCAGGCTTGAGAATCTGGCGACGGCGAGCAAGTTTTTGCAAAGTCAGATCGACAACTTTTTCAGGAGCTGGACTGACAAGGGCCCACTCACAGTCTTTCGTGAACGTTTCGTAGATCCAAAAGAGCTCAGCGTAGGTTGTTCCCTGCAAAGCGTTCGCAGGCAAATAACCTTGGGCGTACACTTCGTTTGGCTGATCGATTTTTTGAATAATGGCATAGAACGACTCAAGCAACTGATCAATCAAGCGCTTAAGATCGATGTTCTCTTGTAGCAACTGTTGAAACAATGAAGAGGTCTCGAGTGGTTTCTCAGTGAGCAAGAAGCCCAACAAATCACGCAAGGCTCCTGCACGCGCCAGACCCAGGGCTTGATAGAATGTTTCTTCATCAATCTCTTTGCCGCCCGCGAGACTCAACACTTGATCAAACAGTGAAAGCATATCGCGCACAGAGCCTTTGCCGTATTCAGCGAGGCGACGAATCAGTGCGGCGTCTTTAAATGTAATGCCTTCCGCTTTGGCCACCATCGTAGCGTGAGCTGCTAAGACATCGACGGTAACGTTTTTAAAATCAAAACGCTGGCAGCGAGAAAGAACAGTGCCAAGAAGCTTGTGCGCATCTGTCGTAGCGAAAACAAACACTACATGTGCAGGTGGTTCTTCCAAAGTCTTCAAGAGCGCATTGAACGCCGCCGTTGAGAGCATGTGCACTTCATCAATGACGTACAACTTGTGTGTGCCACGGGCCGGGAGATAGCGAACGTTTTCAATAAGATCACGAACATTATCAACACTGTTGTGTGAGGCTCCGTCGATCTCTTGATAATCAAGTGAGTGACCATGCTCGATGTCTTTGCATGAAACACATTGATTGCATGGATTCATGTCCGGGCCGCGCTGTTCGCAGCGAACGGCCTTGGCAAATAGACGTGCGATAGATGTTTTGCCAACGCCGCGAGTACCAGTGAATAGATAAGCGTGCGCAAGTTTGCCCGTGCGCAAAGCGTTCTGCAGAGAACGTGTCACATGTTCTTGTCCGACTACTTCTTCAAACCGTTTCGGTCGCCATTTTCTGGCAAGGACCTGATACGACATAAGTCTCCAAAATCACGATGGGCAATAAGAGGCGACAAAATAGGGGACGGCCTTGCGTGCGTCAATGCGCGGTCGCACCAGAATGATGATAAATGTGATGAAGTAAGATGATTTAAGAGTGCTAAATAACAGAATGCGAAAGTGGCCTGGAACCAAACACTACTCACCAAACCATTACCGTTGCTTCGTTCCCGACCTGGCGGAGTTCGTGGCGATGAATACATCTGGCCCAGACCGTCTGCAATCCTAGAGGTGCGCTAGATGTATGTCAAAGTAAGTGCGATGCAACATAAATTATGGTTTGCAAGCTGGCTGCTGACGCAGTGATTCTTCAAAAGCTTCCCAGGGCGCAGGCGACATTTTCTTTAATGTCTCAACAAAACAAGCTTCATTGAATCCTGCGCCCCAGACCTTACGCATCTCTTCCTGAAGACTCCGCAATGCCAGCAACCCAGCATAAGCCGCTGGGCCTTGGACCGGATTGAGATAGAGCATGTCGCGTATCTCATCTTTCGCTTTCTCTTTAGTCAGACCAATTTCTTCGCGAAGAAAATTTTCAGCATCTTTCTTTTTGATTTTTCCAAGATGAAGACGTGGGGATAAAAACGCTCGCGCGAGTTGTAGGTTCTTATCACGACTGCCACGCAGAGTTTTTTCATTGATAAACCACCGAAGACCATCTGAGTACGAATTCGCTGATTGAGCGTACAGTTCAGAAACTTCATTCAAATTCGTCCACTGGGGCGATGCGAGCGGCTCGGGCCTTCCAATGGAGTGAGACATCACTCCCTTAAGTTCTTCTGCAGCTCTATTGGCAATTTCAGAACTTAACTCTTCAACGCCAGCTTGTTCGAGAAGCTGCTGATACCAAGTTGGATCGGTCGTGATATCTTTCTTTGCAACAGGAAGAACTTTTCCTGAAAGGTAAGCATTGTAACTGTTCACAATTCTTCTGAACCGCTTCATCTCATCGACGCCTTGAGGTCCCAGCATCGTTGCAATTTCAGCCATCTCCTTCTCGTAATGAGTCAGATAGTCCTTGATAGCGCTTATATTAGGCAACAAACCATCGGGGTATTTCTTTCGTAAGTGAACGAGTCTATGCCACTCAGCCTCTACTCTTTGATCACTGAAATAGTTTTGCAATTTTTTAAGCAGCACTTCAGGTTTGGTTTCACCGACGTTCTTCGTATAGGCAACAAGATGCTTTAGCACTGCTCGGCTGGGGTAGAACACCTCAATGATCTCTCGATCATTTCTGAGATCAATCTCACGTCTTTTATTGTCGACATACCAATCAAGAATTAATGCGCTCTGCTGAGACTCTAAATCGAGGTTCTTCTTTTTAAACTCCGAGATGAAACCTTTCCAACGGTTGTAAAACTTAAGCTCACCTGAGTGTTCCGTAAGAATAATCGGACGAGTGAAGTCACAATCAGTCTTCCCCATCTCCGACCATCGTTCAGGATAGTGCTCACATTCGGCATTAATCAAAAATTGTAAAATATTTTGTGATGGTGAGGCGAAAGCCTCTGAAGAAAAGGCAACTAACATAAAAATGGCGGAGTTGAAGAGATTTGAACTCTTGAACGGCTTTTGACCGTTACACGCTTTCCAAGCGTGCTCCTTCAACCACTCGGACACAACTCCGCATAGAGAAACTGAGAACTGAGAAGGACATTTAATTAACATGCACCCTCACTGAAGTCTATGAGTTGTGCGCCGCTGCGATATGCCCTGGGCGTCTTTCTTTGAAGAACTGAGAAAGCATTCGTGAGCATTCATAATGAAGAATCCCACCAAGCATAGCGAAGCGATGGTTGAGTCGGGTGTCTTTGTGAAGAGCGTACCCCAAGCTAATGGCTCCGCCTTTGGGATCATAGGCGCCGAAGATGACTTGCTGAACACGTGCTTGCCCAATGGCGGCCAGACACATTGGACACGGCTCTAATGTGACGTAAAGACGACAATCGTTGAGGCGCCACGTCCCCAATTTTTGGGACGCTTCTTGGATCGCCAAAATCTCTGCATGTCCACAGGCATTGTGATTGGTCTCTTTCAAGTTATGCGCACGCGACAGGACTTCACCTTTTGCATCGACTACCACGGCACCGACGGGCACTTCTTGAAGTCGCCAGGCCTGTTCCGCTTGCTCGAGAGCAAGACGCATGAACCAAATATGATCGTTCATAACTTCATTGGAGGGCATCGAATTTTGATCTTATTTTAAGTTTTTTACTTTCGTTCCAATAATTCGTTAAGAGCTTGAGGCGCTGACGTTGCTCAAGATCTTCCGTATCAAAACGAACACCATAGATAAACGCGCGACCGAGTATTGGTTCTTTGCGACTCACGATCTGCGCTTTCATTCCAAACTTTTGTGTCATCACGTCAGTGGTCACATTGATCCAGCTACCAACTGCCGCGGATTGAAACATCACCACGCAGCCAGCACCTCGACGCAAGTCTGTAAGACGAGCACGATATCCTGCATCACCGATTTCAACCCAAACACGAATGTCAGGTCTAAAGCGGAAGTCATACTCCCACCATTGCACCATCGGGTAATAAAGGGGTGACGAAATTTGCCAGGCCGACAAACCTAGCAGCAACATGGCCGATAAATACCAAATGGAAGCCAGCGTATTATCTAAGACAAGCGCATTTCTAAAAAACGCCATGGCATAGAATAGAATCAAAATAATCGTGAGACTCCAAAACGTATTGAGGAGATTTTTGAGTGCACGAAGATGAAAGTTGAGGAGTACGGCCAGAAGAGCAAACTGGGCCACGAAGGTTAGATTCAAAACAAATCGTCCCGCGAGTGATTCACCCAAGAATCCCAAAATGGCACAAATCGCCTGCAGAAGGCAAAGAAGCCACACACGGTGAAACGTATCACGAATCCTGCTAATCATTTTCATAAGCTTTTATCTTTGTGTGAAAGTATATCATCCAGTGAAAAACCTTTCACCAAGACAAGTTTCTTCCCATCAGGTGTTGTGACGGGCTCACCCGGAAAAGCACTACGGCGCTCCGTTACCCAGCAGACGTCTTTTTTGGACCAGGCATCACTCCAATCCCAGAATTCAAACTGATTCAGTCGGGTCCCTACGTTCAGCGCTGGGACATCTTCTTGAAGATAAAAACTCAACTTCGAGGCGAACTGGTAACGGTTGGCCGCCAACTGACAATCACCAGCGCGCATTTTTACATCCTTGGCCCAGCGAGACCAACCATGAAACTCATGGGCACGCTTGAGCGAATGCCAATCTGCCGGAACGACCAACAGCAAACGTGCCACCATCACCGCGACGACACTGCTACCTGCAAGCGCCTTAATCCATTTCTTCTGAAACCAAAAAAGGTTACCACGTGCCACAAAAAGCAAAAGTGGAATGCCGGCAGCTACCGTCCAGTTGGCCTCTAGTTTTTTATTAAACGTTGAAAGGAAGAAAAAAATGGGCACAAACAACGCCATAAACTTTAACGCGCGCTCGAACTCACCATCGGCTGTTCTTTGAAAAAAGGCCCGCCACACAAGAGGCGCTAAGAATATGCCCGGTAGGAAAATCTGGATAACAATAAACTCTGCGGGTTGACGCCAACCAGCTGCGACACTTGGACGATCAACAAAGTGATAGCGAAAAGTGGCAAACTCGTGGGCCCACTGCCAGTAAACATGGGGAAGGAAAAGCAGAAGCCCGGTAATCGCGGCTAACCAAAAATTGCGATTTAAAAAGAGACGAGGCAGCGCCAGAAGAGTCGCCACCACGAAAAGCACACCGTGATACTTACTGTAGAAGAGCAACGCCGTCGAGAGGCCCATTAACAAAGCGTTTGGAACAGTATCGTTTCGCAAAGCTCGCTCGAGCGTCCAAATCCAAAGCACACTCATGAACACTAAGGGACCATCAGGAATAGCAAAGACTCCTGCGAAGGCAAGTAAGGGGAAGATGTTCACGCCCAACCAAACAAACCAGCGCTGAGGTTGTGGTGCCATTGAAGCCAACAGCCAAGCAGCCCCTTGCATCAGCAGCACATAACTGAGTCTCACGCCAAGCTCACCCGGTAGCCAGTTCGTTAAAGCGATAAGCCACGCGGCCATAGGTGGATGATCAAAATATCCCCAGGCGATATTCTTAGAAAAAAGCCAGTAGTAGGCTTCATCGTGCGCAAGATCGATACTGCACACGACCAAGAGATTGCCCAAAAGCAAAAGCAGTGGAAGGAGATACGTGTGAATCTTGTCAAAAACCTGGTCGCGTGAAATCATGTGTCGGTATTCTCTCAAAAGGACTTTCCCTTGTCTGGCCTTCAGCGCTCACTCATCATCATTCCGACTTACAACGAACGCGGCAACGTGACACGCATGGTGGAAGAACTTGAGCGTTCGGCCCCAGGCGTTGAGCTTCTCATCATCGATGATGGATCACCTGATGGTACGGCAGCTGCAGTGAAAGAAATGCAAAAGCAGAAGAGCTTTCTTCATTTAATTGAACGCTCTGGAAAGCTTGGTCTGGGAACTGCTTACATCAAAGGTTTCGGCTGGGCCCTTGAAAAGGGTTACGCAAAAGTTATCACGATGGACTGCGACTTCTCTCATGACCCTGCCTCTGTTCCAGACATGCTTAAGGCACTTGATGATAATGGACTTGTTGTGGGTTCGCGCTACATCAATGGCATTCGCATCATGAACTGGCCATTCCAGCGTCTCCTCTTGTCCTATGGCGCCTCACTTTACACACGGATCATCACCGGCATTCCCTTCATGGATCCGACTGGTGGATTCAACGGTTACAGCTCAGCTGCACTTCGTGCACTCAAACTGGACGAAGTTTTTTCCGTCGGCTATGCCTTTCAAATTGAGTTGAAGTTCAAAGTCTGGAGTAAAGGCTTTCGCTGCCATGAACATCCGATCGTTTTCTGGGAAAGAACTGAAGGCGCCTCCAAAATGGGCAAAAATATCATTTTCGAAGCCGTCATCAACGTCTTACGTCTTCGCATAAAAAAAATCATGGGAACTCTTTAGCCCATGCCACTCTTCGGGCTTGAGAGAAAATTATTCTTTTTCCTCCACGGCTATAATCTTCCGGGCATCAACCAGTTGATGGTTTTCTTTTCGGGCTTCGGGCCTTGGCTGCCACTCGCGGGGCTTTTGCTGTGGAAGATTTGGCGCAACGTTGCTCGCCAAGATTTTTTCCGACTCGTCATCTTGTGTTTGCTTCTGCTGGCGCTCGTCGACACATCCACTTCGTATTTTTTCAAAAATCTGATTCAGCGTCTGCGCCCTTGCAAGATGGATGAACTCAAACCACTCATCACCCAATTCGGACAAGGCTGTGGCGGCAAGTGGGGATTCTTCTCTTCGCATGCGGCGAATGCAGCCGCACTCGTCCACTTTCTACTCGCCTTTGCTCGCCCTAAAAAATGGCTCACAATTACGACTTGGGCCGTAGTGGGCATCGTCGCTTACAGTCGCATTTATTTAGGCGTACATCTCCCACTCGATATCATCGTAGGTGTTGCCTGGGGACTCATGCTCGCCAGTGCGTGGCGATGGGTTGGAAAAATGTCGATTAAGGGGCGAGGCGCTCTTTGATCCACGCTCCGTCTTTAAGACTGTAGCGCACACGATCGTGTAAGCGATTGCGACGGCCTTGCCAAAACTCCCACACAGTAGGAACTATTACAAAACCTCCCCAATGGGCAGGGCGAGGTATCGTTGTTCCTTCAGGATAACGATTTTCAATTTCAGTGAATTTTTTTTCTAGCTCCTCACGCGAACGAACAACTTGTCCCTGCGGTGAAGCCACTGCGCCAATCTGACTCCCACGCGGTCGGGTTGCAAAGTACTCGTCAGAAAGTGTTGCGGAAACTTTTTCTACGCGTCCTTCGATACGAACCTGTCTCTCTAGCGGGAGCCAAAGAAATGTTGCTGAAGCGAATGGGGTAGCAGCAAGTTGCTGCCCTTTCGGTGATTCGTAGTTGCTATAAAATACGGGTCCTTCATCCTGGAAACCCTTGAAAAGAACGACGCGTGCTGAAGGGTGACCACTCTTTATAGTGGATAGAATGAAGGCATTGGGTTCATCAATTTCTGATTTCAACGCCTCTTTAAACCAAGTTTCGAATTGGGCTTTGGGAGTAGGGGCACAGTGGTGCTCGCTAAGCTCTCCTAACTTATAGGATTTACGGAGGTTTTGTAGTTCTTCGCGGCTCAGACTCATATTAAGCACCTAGAATCATTATTACAGGCTAGCTATCGACCGGCCTTATTTTTAGATATGATGAGATATCGCATATCGTAGGGAGTTTGCCATGAAAGCTTTAGTTTTAGGCCTCACTCTTTTGAGTATTTCTCTTCCTGCCGCCGCACGCTGTGTGGTGGAAATCTTCAGTGAAGAGGGCGAACCTATGGGCTATATCTACCAAGAAGCCGATTGCCGTACAGCGATGAGCAAATGCAAAAACCAACTTTCACGTCTTAACTCAGCTGGAGCAACATGCGAGATCACTCTCGATATTCCCGGCAACTTGGACGCCAGTAACTAGATCCCATCTTTCAAAAGCACTGTCGCAATATTCAACTTGGTAATCTCACCGGCGTATTCGTAGTTGAGCGTATCCGGCTTGTCGCAACTTGCGTGATAGCACGGAGTCTTCGTGCTCCAATCTTCAATGGTGAGAAGTGTCGGCACATTCTTTTCCAAGAACGGCACATGGTCACTGCCCCAGGCACCCAAAGTGATCTTAGGCTTTAACGTTGTATGACTATGAACAAGTTGGGCCACATCATTCGCCAAGTCTTCAAAGGCCGCATTCGTTTCTAGCTCAACAATCCCATTTGAATTGTAGCCAACCATATCCATGTTAATGGCCAACTTGATCTGACGAATCTCGCCGCTCGCAGACAACTGCTGAGCGTAGTGCTTGGCACCCAACAAACCATTCTCTTCTCCGTTAGTAACAAAGAAACGCAAATTATGACGAAGATTCTTTCCTGCCAAAACACGCGCCATCTCTAACAAAGCAGCTGTTCCGCTAGCGTTATCATCGGCACCCGCAAAATCTTTTCCAACTGAATCAACATGAGCGAGAACAAGAAGAACACCGGATTCACTCGTACCTGCTTGGTCAGCGATCACACTGCACGTTCCAGTGCGGTAGCAAATCTGCTGAGTACGGTAACCAAGAGTATTGAGACGCTCCTGAACCCAAGTGACAGCGCGCTTGTTGTCCTCTGTTCCAGCTGCGCGAGTCTTGTATGAACTCAATGCTGTGACATCAGCTTTAAGATTTTCAATCTCAACTTGTTCTGTTGTTTTTGAAATCGATGCACGTGGTGCTCTTTTTTCTGAATCAACCAAACGGCTGCTGAGTTTTTCGTTGCCCACCAAACGAAGATTCTTCATCACCTTGCTCGGGGCTTCAGTCTTCAAACGAACGAGCCACAAACGGCCTTCTTCACTAACGGTCTCAATATAAGGATTGAGCTCCGAAACATCGTGGGGATGCTGCGAAATGACCTGATAAACAGGGCCAACAGGCCGCGTCAGGCCAGTCAATAAAAGAAGTGTAAGCGCAGATAATATGAGGTTTTTCATGGATAAAGGCTAGGCCAGTCCGCGAGTCTTGGGAAGCCCCAAGGGCGGGGGGCTTGAATTGCGCACTGAGCTTTGCTAATATTCGCGCTGAACTGTCCGCGTTAAGATCGTTAGTCATAAGACTTCTTCTTTAGCGGCCCCAATGCCTTATAGGAGGACTTATGGGTAAGAAATTGTATGTTGGTAACCTTCCATTCTCTGTAAACGACAAATCGTTGCAAGAGAAGTTCGCTCAAGTCGGCTCAGTCGACTCTGCGAAAGTAATCACAGACCGTGATACTGGCCGTAGCAAAGGTTTCGGTTTCGTTGAAATGTCATCTGACGACGAAGCTCAAGCTGCTATCTCAAAATTTGACGGCACTGACTTCGAAGGTCGCGCTATGACTGTTAACGAAGCAAAGCCAATGGCTCCACGTGAAGACCGTGGCTTCGGCGGCGGCGGCGGTGGTCGCGGCGGCGATCGCGGCGGTTTCGGCGGCGGCGGCGGTGGTCGCGGTCGTTACTAAGATCTCGCTTCTGTAAAAAGAAATGTAGAACAGAGGGTCATCGTAAGATGGCCCTTTTTTTTGCCCAACTTCCTTTCTATGATTCCTGAAATCAATATCAAAGGAAGTTTATGATGCTCGTCGCTCTATTCTCAATGGCACTCGCCCACGCAGCCCCGGCCGCAACAGCACAAGACTGTTTGAAAATTGCTGACGAACTCGATCGCAAGTACTGCCTTGATAAGAGCCTCCAGGTAACGAAAACGGCTTTCGCAGCTGAAAGCAAGACTTGGGCTAAAGGCTTAACAGGTGACGCAAAAGAGGCGCGCACCGAAGCCCTGAAGACTGAAGTGGCTGCAAAGAAAGAATTCATCAATTATCTCCAGTCTGAGATCAGCTTGAATGAGAAGCAAATCGAAACTTTGAGCGCTGTCACAGTAACAGCTCCTGCTGCTCCGAAGAAAAAGAAAAAAGAAAAGAAAAAGGGCGGCTTCCGCATCAAGCTGTGAGTTTGATTCCCGAAATTCGCGAAGGTCAATCACTGGAGCTCTTAAAGGAGCTCCATATTCTTACTCGCGACGGAAAGCTGAACCAGGACACTCGTCGTAAACTGAAACAAGTTTATCATCTCTACAATTTCATTGAGCCCCTTCTCACCGAAGGAGCCAATCTCATTGATATGGGTGCTGGTAAGTCTTATTTGGGATTTATTCTCTATGATCTGTTCTTCAAATCAAAATCGTCAGGCCATGTTTACGGTATCGAAACACGCGAAGAGCTTGTTGAGAAATCTCGTCTTTTAGCGGAACGTCTCCAATTCAAGCGTATGAAGTTTCTTCCTTTGAGCGTGGAGTCTTCCATGACTTCAAAAGAGGTTCCAGAAACAATTGATGTAGTAACGGCCCTCCACGCCTGCGACACCGCTACGGATGATGCCATTCGTTTTGGTCTGGAAAGAAAAGCCAAGCACATGGTTCTCGTGCCTTGTTGCCAAGCTGAAGTGGCATCCGTATTACGCAAACACAAAGGACCAACACTCGCTCACAATGTTCTCACAGAAGTCTGGCGCCATCCGATTCACACGCGTGAGTTTGGTAGTCACATCACCAATGTCCTTCGTTGCTTGCAACTTGAAGCCCACGGCTATCAAGTGCGTGTGACAGAACTCGTTGGGTGGGAACACTCGATGAAAAATGAGTTGATCGTGGCGACATTCAAAGACTTGCCTCGACGTCATCCACAAGAGCGCTTAGATAAATTACTGGGTGAGCTTGGACTGGAAGAAATGCAGACGCGTTTTAGTTAGTCTTCGCTGGAACTTCTTCTTTTTTCTCTTCTTCTTTTTTAGGTGGAACGCACTCCGTGCCCTTCAGGGCCTGACAGCCTTTCTCGCGGAGAGATCCCAAATCTTTGGTCACTGCCTTTTCTACACGTTGTGCATTTCGTACGAGCTTATCGCGCAGGCCTTCCTCTTCAGCGAATGCAAAAGTAGATAGCAAGATGAAGGCGAAAACTGACTTCATAAGAGCTCCAAAAAATGTGATGTAAAAAAATGGCGCAACCGTAGGGATTTGAACCCCAAACCTTCTGATCCGTAGTCAGATGCTCTATCCAATTGAGCTACGGCTGCGCAGACGAACATGTCAAAGAATGGCGGAGACGGTGAGAATCGAACTCACGGTACCCTTTTGAGGTACGCACCCTTAGCAAGGGTGTGGTTTAGGCCACTCACCCACGTCTCCGGTAATACCTACTTTACACTTCCAGGTCCACAATTAAGTGGCGGAGGACGAGGGATTCGAACCCCCGGACCGCTTTCACGGTCGACAGTTTTCAAAACTGTTGCCTTAAACCACTCGGCCAGTCCTCCAAAGCGAGCACCAAATATAAGAGAAGCTAAGCTCGTCCGCAACGCTTATTTGGCGGGAACAAGCTCCTTCAATCCACCCATATAAGGCCAAATAACAGAAGGCAATGCCACACTTCCGTCCGCCCGTTGTCCATTTTCCAAAATGGCGAGGAGCGTCCGGCCTACAGCAAGGCCCGAACCATTCAAAGTATGTGCAAACTCCATCTTGCCCTGCGCGTTACGCAGGCGGATGTTGGCCCTGCGGGCCTGAAAATCGCCGCAATTAGAGATCGAAGAGATCTCGCGGTATTTGTTCTGGGTCGGCAGCCAAACTTCCAAATCGGTGCTTTTTTGTGAAGCAAAGCCGGTATCGCCAGAGCACAGCTGAACCGCGCGGTAAGGCAGCTCGAGCTTTTCTAGAATTGTGCATGCGCTTTCAATCATCGCCTTATGAACCGCCTCTGATTGCCCAGGGGTCGTAATGCAGACCATCTCAACTTTATTAAATTGGTGCATACGAATCAGGCCCTTAACATCACGGCCGTGAGAACCAGCTTCAGAGCGGAAGCATGGGCTGTAGGCGGTGTAGCGGTAAGGAAGCTCTTTTTCCTCCATCACCATATCGCGCTTGATATTGGTCACGGTAACTTCTGATGTTGGAATCAAATACCAATCAGTGTTTTCAAGTTTAAAGAGTTGGTCTTTGAACTTAGGCAAATTGCCGGTTCCCACCAAACTGCGCTCGTGGGCGATGAACGGTGGAAGAATTTCTTCGAAACCATTCGCAAGGTGATGATCAAGCATGAAGTTAATCAAAGCGCGCTCAAGGCGGGCGAGATTATTTTTCAAGAAAACAAAACGAGCGCCGGTCACACGTGCACCTGCTTCGAAATCCAACATACCTAACTTTTCACCCACGTCGGCGTGATCAGCAGGAGTGAAATCAAAAGTGCGTGGAGTTCCCCAGCGACGGTACTCAACGTTTTGTTCCTCGTCCTTACCCTTCGGCACAGAAGCATCTAGAAGATTAGGAATCGTGAGCAAAAGATTATTTTGCTCTTCGAGAACAACGGCTAGGCGTGCTTCATCGTCAGTCATCGATTTTTTGATCGTCGCGACTTCATCCATTTTAGACTGGGCGTCTTGTTTATTTTTTTTGAGCTCACCGATCTCTCGTGAGAGAGCATTCACCGATGCTTTTTTGGTTTCTACCGACTGGGTGAGTGTCTTGCGCTCATTATTAAGTCCGATCACTTGATCCACTACTGATGGATCTCCGTTGCGTGAAACGAGACAGTCCTTAACGGCTTGGGCTTCTTCAACAATACGCTTGATATCAATCATACAATCACTCCAGAACACTGATTTTTCGTTCTATATCTGCCTTGTCTTCGGCATCAGGAACGAGCTTAAGATAAACTTGGTAGCTTTCAATGGCCAGCGACCCTTGGCCCATGAGTTGATAAACATCGCCGAGCTTTCGGTGAATTGTAGGGTCATCGCCACTTCCCTTGAGTTCCGCAATGGCACGCTTATAAAGATCGCGCGCCATATCGGTTTGACCTTTCTTAAATGCGATGTCGGCAAGACCGCGCAGCGCTCCGTAAGAGCGAGCATTGAGACGCAGAGACTTCTTATATTCATTTTCAGCAGGGATGTACTCTTCTTTGCCGAATAGGATATCACCCACTAAGTTGAGGCCTTCCTCATACTCACCGTTAAGCTTCATATCTTCTCGGACATCCAACAACGCTTGATCCGGATTCTTCACATACACTTCAATGCGCGCTTTGTAGTAGCCCACTCGCGGATAGGATGGGAGCTTCGAGCGAACGCGCACAAACCATGTCGCTGCTTCCTTGTAGCGCTTGAGCTTCATGAGCGTTTGACCCATTTCCATCATGACAGCGAGATCACCGGGCTCAAGCTTTAAGTATTCTTCAGTGTACTTGATGGAGTCTTCAAACTTCTCATCGATGATTGATGCTTTTATCAAGAAGCGATAAATGCGTGGGTCTTTGACCGGCAAAGCTTCAATATCTTTCTTCGTGTTGAGGAACTGTTTGTTTTTGCCAGCACGATGATAATAAATCGCGATTTCCCCAAGGATTGAGGGATTGTCGGGGTATTGCTTCAATAGACCAAAGAGATATTCCGTCGCTTTCTCTGCGCCATCTACTTCATATATCAACTCAGCGTAAGCCAGCTTGTATTCAATATGAACTGGATTAAGCTCCATGGCCTTGAAGAGATTGTTCTTCGCCTGGCCAAAGCGCTTAGCGCGACCGAAAAGCTTCGATAGTCGATAGAGGTTCTGGTCTTCAAGTGGGTTTTGATTGATCGCTTTCTGCAGCCACAAGATAGATTGGTTTAAATCACCCAGGCGCTCGTACATCTGGGCATTCAATGAAGAATATCGCCAGTCATCTCGCATCTCTGAGTTCGCCATAATCGCAAAGAGTCTCTTTGCATCTGTCAGCTTGTAGTTCTTTATGTAAGCTTCCAAAAGCGCAAAGTTGGCACTCTTATCTGTGCCATTCTTTTTCTGCAACTCTTCAAGAGTCGCAAGCGCCTCACTCGTCATACCTAACTTCATTTGAATTTCTGCAAGCGCCAGGTCTGCCTTGATGTAGCCAGAGTTGAGTCCATGCGCCTCAAGGGATTTTAAAAGTGCCGTCTCGAAATCAAACTTCTCGAGAGCTGTTTGTGCCTGGCGAACAAGTTCTCTCGCCTTGACCTGCTTGATCAGTTTTGAAGCTTCATCATTTGAACTAGAGTCGATGCCCTCAATGTTGGTCAAACGATCACGAAGAGAATCTGAGTCGTTGTACTTGAGGGCCTCCGCAAATTTCTCTGCGGCTTCTTTCGTCTTACTTTGAAACGCGAGAATAAATCCTTGAAACTCAAGAAGCTTGCCGTAGTAAATTCTTGATTGTTCAGCAGAGAGTTCTGTAATGCGCTTCACGTTTGTGAGAAGGCCCTTCATGTTGACTTCTTCAAGTAAGAAATCGCCCTCTGCAATAAGCAGCGGTACAGAATTAGGCGATTCACGAAGAGCTACCGTTAGAACTTCTTTTGCTTTCTCTGGATAGTTTTTGTAACGGTAGTAATGAATCAAAGCCAGATTCAGATCAACGCCACGCTTATCAGTCTTGAGCAGTGACTCAGCAACTTCATCGGCTCGAGCCTCGAGGTTTTTGTCTGATAAACTTACCAGATAGGCCGCAAATAACTCACGCGTTGGCTTGTTCGATTCTGATTTAACAAAGCGATCCATGACATCGTAACTGGCATCTTTTTTTCCAAGGGCGCGATAGAATAGTCCGGCGCCGAGCGCGACATCAGGGTCTACATCCTGCAAAATTCGATTGGCCTGCAGGAGTTTGAAAAGGGTGTTCCCGTCACTTTGTAACTCAGACGAATGTGGCAACAATTCACCATAAACGCGGATGAGTCGCTTGAGCGCATCTTTTCTCTCTGTATCATTCTCGTAAACAAGCCGATAGGCTTTGGCGGCTGCAATTTTTCCAGGGTAAGTTCCTAGCGCCATTTTTTCTTTGGCTATCGCTTGAAATTGATCTGCTTTGATTTTGTCTTTCACATCGAACGGAACCGGGAATGCAATAACCGGATCGATGGGTTCAATTTTTGTTACTTTTTTTGCAACGGGCTTATCTTCTGGAAAAAGTACCGCTAAAAGCACAAGTAGCAGGACCGCTACGAGAACAAATTTCTTTCTTTTGGCCTGTGACTCTTCTTTTTTTTCTTCAGCGATTTTTTTTGCTTCAATCGCAGCTTCTTCATCTAAAACTTTTTTCTGTTCCGCTTTACGGGTTTCAGCAATTAGTTGCTCTTGCTGCATCAGCTCGTATTCAGCGCGCTTGCCCTCGTCCTTCACTTTGCTTTTTAGTTCTTTGATCGAAATGGCTTGAGTGGCATCGCTGTTATAGTCCACTCGTTGCAAAGCCACTTCCTTCGCTCGAATCTTGTCATCTTCTTCTTTACGACGCTTCTGTTCCTCTAGACGCTTTTTCTCTTCCTCAACCTGAACACGCCACTGCTTGCCTGCGGGTGTGACAATTGTTTTGTCTTCCTCGACAGGTTGATTCGAGCGCGCAGGAGAAATACGAATGGTTGTTTGCGCATTATCAAACTCGGCTGCGGGCTGATTTTTAGTAGAAGATATATCCAACACAATATCAGCAGTAGCCTGTTGTTTGGGCGCAGGCTCATCTTCTTCAATTTCTTTTTCGAGTTGTGAAATCCGATAATCAAATTCACGAAAGGCGGCTGCATCAATCGGAGCTGGTGCTGGATTTATTGAAGGTGAAGATTTTTCTGGATCTTGCTTAGGTATATCTATCTGGGCAGGTGGCATATCTTTTAGGGCCGCAGCTTTCTTGGCCGTAAGATCGATGATGAATGTTCCATCACCTGCACTCATTTTGTCTGAAGCATTCTGCCAAAAAGAAAATGTGTCGAGACGTAACCAATCACCGGCAGGAAAGAGCTGACAATCCTCTTGGCCCGCAACATGACCCTTATCCTTCATTTCAAGGATTTGCTCAGAAAGGAACGGACCTACGACTCGTCCGGATTTGAGACGAACCCTATATTTCTCCATACCTATCAATTATAAACGGAATCAATGTCGCGGGGTGAAAAACCATTTCCGTGCAGTTTAATCAGGATTTAACGCTGGAATCCGTCGGCAATAATTTTATCGAAAACCATCACGCCGTACTGGACGTAAACAATGAGAAAGAGCCACGAAAGTAAGCGCTGTTTACGAATGGCCCTTACAATACCGACCAATCCGCCGGCATAGAGAAGAATAAGGGCAATAGTCAGGATCTCTCCCGCCCAGTCTGGACGGGCCTGCAGGAAAAGATGCTCAAAGACGAAGAACTGGAAAATGACCAAAAGTCGGAGCAGTCCGTATTTGTGATAGTTCGAGCTGGGATTGATATCGTGATAGGCCATCAACATCAAAAACTCTGCAGCTAGCATCGCCAGCCAGAGTCCCAGCTGATCATTGGTGTAGATCAAGGGGAGCATGGGCCAAACCACGGCCAAAGGCCAACGTACTTCCCACTGAGGAATTTTGGCAATTAGAAGCACTGAGCTCAGAGCAAAACCAACATGATAAAAATAGTTGCGCCAGTTCTGGCCCATATCGGGCGTTACATAAATAGCCGCGAGGGGGAGTAACAAAAGCAGCAGATCGCCCAGCCCACGAAAGAAAATGAGCGCTCTTCGCCCCTCAAATATTGTTTGAGTGCGACTAAGTGTGGCCATAACAACGGCAAGTAATAAAACCGAAGCAGTCATGGCGAGCGTCTTCTTTTGCGCATCAAAAATGAGAGCACGACGGCAAAACTCAAGACGGCCACAAAGATGCAAATAAAGGTGATGCGGTGGCGCTCAACCGTACCGAACATCGGACGATGAGCCGCCGTAACGATGACACTTTGTAACCAAACCATAATGGCCACATACATACAGAAAATATTTCTGCGCATGAATAGGCAGACCATGGCAAAAAGCGAAGGGATGAAGAGGAGAAGACTAGCGTCGATCATAAAGATTTTTCCCCACCATCCAAAGCACCACGATTGCTAGCAACATAAAGGCTTCGCCATTGGCCAACATCTCAGTTGGAACTTTTTCTGCAGCAATTGTTACACTTCCCTCATGAAGTGCGAGCAACCAGTGACCAAAGAAAAAAGCGAGGACGAGTGCCCATGTGAGTAGATGCACGCTAGCACGCTTTTTCTGATGGGTCAGAACTTGATCTCTGCTGTGTGCACTGAGGGCCGCATACACACCAAGCGTACTAAGAGTCATGATGGTAAAGAAAACAGGATCCATTTCAATCGGCTGGGCACTGAAGAGGAAAAAGATATTAAAGGCGGTATAAGCCAGAAAGCAGATCAGCGCCGCCAATCGATGGTTAGAAAAAAGTGCTCCGAGTGCGAGCAGATTAAGAATTAAAGAAAGCCAGTACATTGAGAATCACCAAAGATTTAATAATGAGTGCTGTCATAAGACAGAACTGAGCGATCCACCAAAAACGACGTCTAATCCAGGCACGTCCAAGTAAAACTCGAATGATTCCACGAATCGTCACAACTGCGGCCATGATCGCCGCGAATTCAAGAAGTGAACCGAAGCTTCGATTCGTCAAAAAAACAATAGCACTGACGGCCCAACCACAAGAAGCCACATCTTCGAAAGCTGCTAAAACAGACGGACGAGATTCACCAGCAAACATAATGTAGAACACGATCAATGAAACGATTCCCCACGGAGGACCGCCACCGAGCTGAACTTCTGCTGTGCCGAGGATGATCAGATGAATGAGCCAGAAGTGCTCGCTATCAAGTTTGAGCGAGACGTTTTCCCAACGAGCAGGAATATAGAACTGAGCTGACTTACGCAAAAGCTCAATGACCAACAAGAGCACCCACACCAAAACCCAAAAATTAAGACTCAGATACTGAGGATAGTAGAGCGTCCAGGCAGCTACGCCATACTTCGTCGTGAGAGCAGAGAGGCGGGCCAGGCGGGCGAGAAAAGATTCATGTGTTATGCCAGCGCGCCCCTGGATCTGTTCTGCCAACCATATTGGCCAGCTTCGTACTGCGAGGCCACCATGCCGGCTTGTCCAGGGCGATGTACGAATGACATGAACAACAAGAGAAAGCCCTGCAACGATGGCAAAAAAGATCAGTGAGAATTGATTCAATTCATTCATCGCCGAGCTTTTTGAAGCGCACAAGCAACGAAACAAGAATGATAAATAGAATGATCAAAGAAACGGGTTGTCCCCACTCGCCCGCCAGGTTTCCACCAATAGGAACCAGAAGTAGAACAAAATAGATCACAAAAAGAAGTAGGAGTTGATCGAGGGCCTCTGCAGAAATCAGAGGCCCTTGGCGTTGTGAGGTGAGGTCAGATTCTTTTTTTAGACGAACAAAAGCGGCCGGAACAACAAGCAAGAGCAGGGGAAGAATGAGAACGAGAGCTTCGTTGCCCAATCATACCCCTATTGTAAGAACAGCTTCGCGCCGCCCGAAAGACCCATCAATCCATCCCAGAAGATCCCCATCATTACGACAGGAATGGTGAGCGCAACGATAAGAACGCGGGTTGAGTCCGTGAAACCAACCACTGGTTCAGTTGACTCCGCCTTTGAGAACACCATCTCTTTGATGAGCTTCATATAGTAGTAAAGACCCACGACAGAGTTTAAAGCAGCGATGAACGCTAATCCGTAATACTTCTTCTCAATTACAACTGAAAGAATGTTGAACTTCGCAACGAAACCACTGAAGGGTGGCATGCCTGCAAGTGAGAACAATACGATCGACATCATGATCGCCATTACTGGGTGGCGATAAATCAACCCACGGAAAACAGCTTGGCTGTCAGTACCATAGGTATCATTCAGAACTGATGTGATCCAGAAAGCAACAAGGGTCATGAACAAGTAGGCCATGCCGTAGTAGATGATAGCGCGAGTGCCCACTTCGTTAAGGACAACAACACCCATGATCATCATGCCAACGTGACCGATCGATGAGAAGGCAAGAAGGCGTTTCACAGAGTCTTGGCCGATAGCCGAAACGTTACCCACGGTCATTGTGAGAGCGGCAACAACATGGAGAAGTCCTACCCACGCCACAGAAAGCGCGCCATCTCCTGCGAAGAAGAGATGAGACACACGAATCAAAACCGCCATACCGGCCATTTTTGGAACGATGGCAAAGAATGCCGTCACAGGGATCGGAGCACCTTGATAGACGTCAGGGCTCCACATATGGAATGGAAATGCGCTGATCTTGTAACCAAGACCTGCGAAGAACAACAAGAACGAAGCCATCAAGAATACTTGATCAGCACCTTGGAGTTCCGCTACTTTCGGCACGATTTCAGCGAACTGAATTGAACCCAACATGCCGTAGATGTGGCTCATACCGAAAAGCATCACACCCGCAGTGAGGCCGCCGTAAAGAGCATACTTCATACCTGCTTCAGTCGAAGTAGAGTCTTCGCGCTTAAGTGAGGTCATGACGTAGCTCAAAATTGAGAGAATCTCGATACCAAGATAGAGCGTGAGCATATTGTTGGCCGAAGCAAGCAACATACCACCAATCAAAGTCCCTACCGCCATTACCGCGAATTCAGACTTCAGATTGCTGTAGATATCTTTAGAGGAATGAGCGAGCCACAAGGCTCCGAGTGTTCCTAGCACCATGATGAGTTTCATCAAGGTTCCGAAAGAATCGATAACCACAGCTTTGTAGAACGCAGCAGAAGGAGCCGCACCCAAATTCATAATCAGCAAGCCAGCTGTTACAACAAGACCCAGTGTCGCTAAAAGGTAAACCTTTGTGCGGTCAGTACCTTCTTCGTGGTGCATGGCCTCAGCAACAAGCAGAAGGCACATCAGCACAACGCAAACGAGCTCGGGCGCGTAAAGCTGAACGGATAGTTTTAGAATATCGATCACAAAGAACCTCTTAGTATTTAGACAACAAATCTACTAACTGGCCCACAGACGCTTTCATAATGTTCAAGATCGGCGATGGGAAGATACCGAAAACGACTACACAAATGCACAGAGGCACCATGTAAGCGACCTCGCGAAGATTCATATCGTCGTACTCTTTAACTTCGTCGTTAACGTCACCGAAGAACATACGCTTGAAAGCCCACAAGAGATAAGCAGCGCCCAAGAGCAAGCCGATCAACGCAAGAACTGTCATGGTTGTGAATTTCGGGTAGATGCCCAAGAAGATCAACGCTTCAGAGATGAAGCCTGACAAACCTGGAAGACCCATTGAAGCAAACATACCGATGATGAAGATGATCGAGTACTTCGGCATCTGAGTATAAAGACCGCCGAAACCTTTCGTGCCGTCTGGACGTACGATCCAGCGGTGGTGAGAACGCTCGTAAAGAACACCGATGAGCAAGAACATCATCGCCGTTGAAGTACCGTGGTTGAACATCTGCAAGACTGCACCGTTCATGCCTTGAGTGTTCATCGCCGCCATACCCATCATAACGAAGCCCATATGGGAAACAGATGAGTAAGCGATGAGCTTCTTGATGTCGTCCTGGGCCATAGCACAGAGGGCGCCGTAGATAACTGAGATCAAACCAAGCACACCGATGATTGTAGAGTACTCAACAGATGCGGCTGGGAAGATTGGGAACGAGAAGCGCAAGAAACCGTAGGTACCCATTTTCAAGAGTACGCCGGCGAGGATAACCGAAACCGCAGTTGGGGCTTGTACGTGAGCGTGTGGCAACCAAGTGTGGAACGGGAACACTGGAACTTTGATGGCGAAACCAAGGAACATCGTCCAGAAGAACAGATGCTCAAACGAGAAGTCCGTTCCAAAGATATGAACGGTCATGTCTGTGAACTTACCACCGTGCATAGCGAGGATACTGAATGAATCAACGCCTTTGCCGGTCGCATAGTAGAGAGCAATGATACCAACAAGCATCACGATGGAGCCGAAGAAGGTATAGAGGAAGAACTTAACAGCTGCGTACTCGCGGTTTTCGCCGCCCCAAACACCGATCAAGAAGAACATTGGGATGAGCATGACTTCCCAGTAAACGTAGAAGAGGAAGAAATCGAGAGAGAAGAAAACGCCAAACACAGTTGATTGCAACATCAACAGGAGGGCGAAATATCCCTTCAGGTTCTTTTCAACAGTCCATGAAGACATGATGCAAAGGAAGAAGAGAAGACCGTTCAACAGCGTCATCGGGAGGGAGATTCCATCGATACCCAGGCTGTAGAAAATGTGGAATTGCTCGATCCATGGCATTTTAACCAAGAAATCAGGCTGCATGCCGGGGATGCTTTGATCGAAGTTGGCGTACAACACCAAAGTCAGAGCAAAGGTAATCGCTGTCGACACGAGTGCCGTCCAACGGGTGGCATTGTCGTTGCCTTTCGGGATGGCCAAAATGGCAATCATTCCAACGATCGGTGACCAAAGAATCCAGTTTAAAAGACCGCTCACGTTATTCTCCTCGCTAAAACCCAAAAAGCTTCAATTATAAATTAATAGTCCAGATGTAACTCGCCAGAGTGAGAATCAAGACTACAAAGTAGAATTGAATCTTACCGGACTGCACGATGCGCAGGACGAGGTTAAACAAGTTCACAGCAACACCAGTGCCGTCGACACCCACGGCATCAACAACCACATCATCAAACCAACGTGAAGCACGGAAGGCCACGCGGTTAACCTTCGCCCATCCATCGATGGCGAAGCGGTCATAAACGCCCATATCAAACCAAGCTAAGAATCGGTTGAAAGGGATCATGCCTTTTTGAATCACAACACCAACGTAGAAATCGTCAAAGTAATAACGATTTTTCAGTGCTGTCGTCCAACCCGAGAACGTGTCGGCGAAAGGCTTCACAGAACCTTTGATGTACATCAAGAAAGCCAAGAAAATACCGCCGAACGCGATGAAGATCGAAGCGATCGCGCCGTAGGTGTGAGCATGGTGAATGCCGTGCTCGTCGCCAGCAGCTGGGCCAACGTATCCTGTCTGATGCTCGTAAACCGCTTTTGGCAACTCCGCTTTCACACGTGTATCAACAGCCGAGAACGGCTCGCGGGTGCGGCCTACGAATTTTTCAACTCGGGGAGCTTCTACCAAGATCTTGAACCATTCTGTTTTCGAGCCAAAGACTTTGCCGAATGACTGGCCAGTCAAAGTACCGCAGTACCAGAAGCCCAAAGTGAAAACTGTGAGGATCAATAGAGGCACGTTGCTATTAAAGCCAATGTGTTCCTCGTGGCAGTGGTCATAGATATGATGGTCACGTGGCTTTCCGAAGAAAGTGAGGAACATCATACGGAACATGTAGAACGCGGTGAGGAAGGCACCGGCAAAACCAAGGATCGGAACGATCGCCCAGACTTTGCTTTGGCCAGCGAAGACACCCCAGAAGAGTGCATCACCCAAGATTCTGTCTTTAGATACGAAGCCCGCGAAGAACGGAACACCGGCAATCGCCAACGTACAGCACATCATTGCAATAAAGGTGTATGGCAATTTTTTGCGTAGACCGCCGAGCTTGGGCATTTCTTGTTCGTGCACTGAGTGAATGACTGAACCCGCAGACAAGAACAAACAGGCCTTGAACACAGCGTGTGTGATCAAGTGCATGAAGGCAGCGTTATAAGAACCCACGCCTACGCCCATAACCATGTAACCCAACTGAGAAATCGTTGAGAACGCGAGAACGGCCTTAAGATCGGTTTGAACCAAAGCAATAGTGGCTGCACCAAAGGCAGTGATGGCGCCGATCAATGCGATGAACTGTGTAAGTTCACCGGCTACCATTAAAGGATAAGTACGAAGGGAGAGATAAACACCGGCCGCAACCATGGTGGCGGCGTGGATGAGAGCCGAACATGGAGTTGGCCCCATCATGGCGTCTGGCAACCAAACTTGTAGTGGGAATTGAGCTGATTTGCCGATGGTTCCCATAAACACACAGAAACCGGCGAAAGTTGCGAGGCTGATACCGAGAACTTGCTGACCGACAAATTTGCCCTCAGCGATAGCAGCATAAATATCAACGAAGTTCACTGAGCCCACGAGCTGCCAAATGGCGACGATACCGAGCAAGAAGAAAACGTCGCCCACACGTGTGGTCATGAACGCTTTCAGTGAGGCATCACCAGCTTTTTCTTTCTCGTAGTAGAAGCCGATCAATGAGTATGAGCAGAAGCCCATGAGCTCCCAGAAGATAAACACTGAAAGAAGGTTGTCTGAAAGAACTAGGCCCAGCATCGCGCTTGTGAACAAAGACACATAAACGAAGAAGCGGCCGTAGCGCGGATCATCGTGCATGTACCAAGTAGAGAAAAGGTGAATGAGCGTCGCCACACCAGTCACCATGAGCAGCATGATGGCGCCCATGTTGTCGATGTAGATCCCCATGTCGACTTTGAACGATTGGCCGCCGGCCGAGAGATCAAACCAGTTGAACACCTTGTGCACATAGTAGTCTGTGGCAAAAGTTGTACCGGCAAAATCTAAGAAAATGCGCAGAGAGAAGAGGAAAGAGATGAAGATCGCCAAAACGGCGAGCCAGTCACCTTGGCGTGGAAGCTTTCTGCCAAAAAACGCGTTGATAACAAACGCGAAGAAAGGGCAAAGGAAAATGGGGGCAATGGTGCCGATGCTGTATTCCATAGCTTAGTTCCTCAACTGCGTGGCTTCATCGACGTGGATCGTTTCTTTCAATTGGAAGAAACGAATAACAATCGCGAGTCCCACTGCGGCTTCCGCTGCCGCAACGACGATAATGAAAAGAGCAAAAATGTGGCCATCAAGGTTGTTGGTCACAAACTTTGAATAGGCGACAAAGTTCAAAGCCGCTGCGTTCAACACAAGCTCAATCCCCAAGAGGATGGCGACGATGTTTTTACGAGCGATCATGACCATAAGGCCGATCACAAAGAGGATCATTGAGATGATGAGATAAGACGCCAAACTGATCATGACGTTCTCCTTATTGCTTACGTGGGCGTGCGATAATCGCAGCGCCTACCAAGGCCCCGAGCAAAAGCACCGAGGAGATTTCAAAGGACAACACATGGTCTTTAACCAAGAGGTGGCCAATTTTATTCACGGTACTTTCAAATGCACCGTCATTTTTAAGTTTTGACATTGTTCCAAGGCGACTGAGCAATTGGATATTTGTGAACAAGAAGACCAGTCCAACCAATGCAGCTACACCGTAGGTCCACGCATTGCCCATAGTAGGAGCAAGACCCATGAGGTTTTGTGCTTTAGAGACGAAGTCTTTTCCGCCGGTCAACATCACGGCAAACAACATAAGAATAACGACGCCACCGACGTACACCATGACCTGGGTTACGGCGACGAAGTCAGCACCCAAGGTGGCGTAAAGGCCTGCGATGCCGATAAGTGAGCCGAGCAAAAACACACACGAATGCATGATGTTCTTCGTCGTTAAAACAAGGACCGCACTCACGACAGTGAGTAGGGCCGACATGACAAAAAGAGTATTTAAAAACATCACTATTCCTCAGTGTCCAAAAATCAGTTGAGCAAGGGATTGACCGTTGAAGGCCACCATCCAAACGGCACAGCCGACGAGATTGAAAATTGCAATTGGAGTTAGGTACTTCCAGCAAACCGACATCAAGTGGTCAACACGAAGACGTGGGAACGTCCAGCGAGCCCAGATGACGACGTAGTAAAGCATCAAGGCTTTCGCCACCAAGATCGAGAGCTGCACGAACTGAATGGGAAGGAAGTCGATGCTGACGTTGAATGGAAGATTGTAACCACCCAAGAACAAGGCAGCGGCAACAGCACTCACCACAAATACTTCGATGTATTCTGCGAGAGCGAAGAAGCCGAAGCGCATGCCTGTGTATTCAGTGTGGTAACCCGAAACGAGTTCTGACTCTGCTTCAGGCAAGTCGAATGGAGCTCGGTTGGTTTCTGCCATCGCGCCTACGAAATAAACGATGAAGGCAATGAAAGCGAAAGGATTGTGAAAGATAAACCAGTTCGTAATGAAGCCGGCCTGTAGATCCGTAATCTTGCCGAAAGACATACTGCCCGAGAGCAAGGTGATGGCGAGAACAGAGAGAGTCACAGGAATTTCGTATGAAATGATCTGCGAAGCTCCGCGCATACCACCCAACATAGACCACTTTGAGTTTGAAGCGTAGCCGCCCAAGAAGACGCCCACACCAACAAGTGATGAAATGGCAATCAAGTAGAACACGCCAACATTCAAGTCCGTGAGTGTGAAGCCAGAAGAGACTGGTAGAACCGCGAGGGTGGCGAAAACGCCCAACAAGCACAACAGCGGAGCTAGATAGAAAAGAAACTTATCCGCCGATCTCGGCATGATGTCTTCTTTCATCATCATTTTCACGCCGTCAGCAAGGAACTGAAGCAATCCGTAAGGACCTACACGGTTTGGACCCATACGCATTTGAATGTCAGCCGAGATTTTACGTTCGGCGTAAGTTCCGAGACCACCGATGGTGGCGGCCACGGCAACAAACGCAACTGAGAAAATCACAAAAATGAGCGTCGTGAGCAAGAGTGAGTTCTCGCCGAAAATTTTCGTGAGAAAATCAAAGAACTCGTACTGAGCGAGAAAACTTACAACTGTTTGATTCATGCTGAGGCCTTTTTAACTTCTTTCGCTTTAACGGCTACCGTGGGCTGATTTCTGCGAGCAGAAACCTGGTAACTGCGAACCCAATCCAAATCACCCTTCTTCCAGCAATAGATGATGCCGGTTACAAGAATGCCGATGAAGATGAGGAATTCCGTGAGGATGAAAAGACCGTGGCCCTCTTTCACCATCTCACTAAAGACGGTAGCGACAGGGAACATCAAGACTGATTCCACGTCGAAAATAATGAAGATAAGACCCACAACGTAGAAACGAACGTTGAAGGCAGACCAAGCTGAGCCTACGGCTTCTTCACCGCATTCATAAGCTGTGTCTTTTTGTGGCGTCGGTTTCTTGGGGCTGAGAATAACGGAGGCAAAATGGCCGCCGAAAAATAGCACCACCGCAGCTGCCATCATGATAACAATGGGCATCAATCCATCGATTTGCGTGGTTGTCATGGAGGTCTCCAGGGAGAAAAACTTTAATGAAAAAACACCTTTACGATACAAAAGATGTTGAAAAGAGCAAAGATGTTATTTTGACGAGCTTAAGGTAGATTGCCTCTCAAATCACGACGTACCTTGGACAAAATTTAGTGAACCCGTTTGGTAGTTTAAACAATCGCATCGAGCAATGGCTGCAGCATGGCCAAGGCGAGATGTTCATTCGCGGCATTTCTCCGAGTGCTTGGAGTTTCATCTATTCTGCCTCTGTGCACAGGCTTTTTGCTTCACGGCGCAAACTCGTTATTGCTGCGAGTCCAGAAGAAGCTGAAAGGCTCTGGGAAGAGCTTAAGCACCAACCTAACGCGTTGTTTTATCCCGGACTAGGTCACTCACCTTATACAAGTATTCTTTCTTCTGAGTCGGCCCTAATGCAACGCTTCCGCGTTCTTTCTTTGCTGACGCACGATCCCTCGCCTTGGATGGTGGTGACATCTATAGATGCTGCTTTGTTGTATATGCCCCCCCGCGAATTCTTCAAAGAACACGCACTCGAATTAAAAGTCGATGACATCATTGCGCCACACGCGCTGGCCGAGAAGCTCGTATCACTTGGTTATCGCGCAACTCCTTCTGTTGAGGAGCCGGGCACTTTCACTCGCAAGGGCGAAATTTTTGATATTTACCCTCTGAGTGACCGCCCCGTTCGTCTACATTACTTCGATGATCTGATTGAAAGCATCTTGGTGATGGATCCCGAGACACAAAAATCTCTCCCGGATGCAAAACTTGAGAGACTCTTGATATCTCCTGCACCCGGAATTTTTACCCGCGAAGAATTTCACTCCCGCTTGCGCGAAAACCTCCCGCAGCCCCAGCCGCAATTCAAAACTCGCTATGATATCCGCAAGAGCATTTTCCAACAGCTCAACCAGGGTTTGTTGTTTGAAAATTATCCTGTCTATGCACCACTTTTTTTTGCGAAACCCACTCCGCTTGAAGCTTATTTTGATAACAACGCTGTAGTTATAGAAATTGGCCGAAATAATGCTCTTCAAGAATGGGATACCGCACTTACACAATGGAGAGATGAGTTTGCAGCGGAGGCCGAAAGAAATGATTCGCCCGTTGTTCTACCTGCTCCAGAAAAACTCGCCGCGGAGATTCTGCAACACAATTCCAAGCATATTCTCGTTGTAGAAACGCTCGATATTACCGTCGATCTTGACGACAAAATTAAGAATGATCTCCACCTGGGTATAACATCGCTTCGAACCCAGATCGCTCCAAAAATTCAAGGCAAGATCGGTACAGTTCCCGACAATAAATTTGCTTATATTAAGGCCATGCTTGGGGCACTTCGTGACGAACTACGGTTGGGCGCTAAGCTTATGGTTGTTCCTCGTAACGAAACTTCGCGCCAGGAGTTCGAATTTCTTCTTCGTGAAAACGAATTACCCACCAGCGGGGAGCAGGTCTCATGGGCCCAGTCCAATCTAGCGGAAGGTTTTTACTATCGCGGTGAAAACCTTTGGGTCTTAGGTGAGTCAGATCTTTTTGCCTCTAAGCAACGCAAGGCCAAGAAAGCGACGACTACCAATCCTGATCTTTTTGCCGAACAACTCGCGACCCTTAAGGCCGGTGACTATGTTGTCCACCGTGATTTTGGTATCGGGCTTTATCGTGGACTTGAAAGTCTCAAAATTGGTGATCAAGAGTCTGACTTTCTCGTCTTGGAATATGAAAATCGCGACAAGGTTTACGTTCCCGTCTATCGCCTCAACTTAGTTCAAAAGCACGCTGATGCGACTTCAGGTGCGAAGGTCGCCAATCTTCAGTCGAAGAAATTCTCTGAACAAAAGGCCAAGGCGCGTCTTTCTGTTAAAAAGCTGGCCTTTGATCTTTTGCGTATGCAAGCCGAGCGCAAAGTAGCCGGTGGATATCCGTTCTCGGCTCCAGATCATATGTTCCGTGAGTTTGAGCTTTCATTTCCCTTTGAAGAAACTCCCGATCAACTCAAGGCCATCAACGATGTTCTTGATGATATGCAGGCGCAATATCCCATGGATCGTCTGGTGTGCGGCGACGTGGGTTTCGGTAAGACAGAAGTAGCGATGCGAGCTGCATTCAAGGCCGTCCTCGATAAGAAACAAGTCGTGGTGCTCGTACCCACAACCGTTTTAGCTCTTCAACATTTCCATTCTTTCCGTCGTCGTTTCCAAAATTTCCCCCTCACAGTTGAGATGCTCTCACGCTTCAAAACGGCCAAAGAATCCGCTGAAGTTGTGCGTAAGTTAAAAGAGGGGACTGTTGATATTGTTATTGGAACCCATGCCGTACTGGCAGACAAAATTGAGTTTCAAGACTTAGGCCTCGTAGTCATTGATGAGGAGCATCGCTTTGGTGTGAATCATAAAGAGAAACTCAAAGTACTCAAGCAGGGCGTAGACGTGATGACCATGACGGCCACACCGATTCCGCGCACCATGCAGATGGCATTCATCGGGGTGAGAGACATGTCGATTATCCAGACTGCTCCACCGCGCCGTCAGGCCATTAAGTCCTACATCATTAAAGAAGACGATGTGACGCTGAAGTCGGCGATTGAAAAAGAACTCGGACGTGGCGGCCAAGTATTTTACGTTCATAATCGTGTTCACGACATTGAAGAACACGAAATCTACCTTAAAAAACTTGTTCCTCGCGCGCGCATCACAGTCACTCATGGGCAAATGCCCGAGAAAGAACTCGAGAAACGCATTAACGAATTTATCGAACACAAGAGTGATATCTTGCTTTCGACAACGATCATTGAATCGGGGATTGATATTCCCAATGCCAACACGATGATCATCGACCGCGCCGACACTTATGGCCTTGCTCAACTCCATCAGTTACGCGGACGCATCGGTCGCTCTGATCGTAAGGCCTACGCGTATTTCATGGTACCAGAAAATCGTTTGCTCACTGAAGTGGCGACCCGTCGTCTGCAGGCATTGCAAACTTATGCCGACATGGGTTCGGGTTTCTCATTGGCCTCGGCAGATTTAGAAATCCGCGGGGCGGGCGATATCTTGGGTGCCGAACAACACGGTCACGTTGATCAAATCGGTCTCGAGCTTTACATGGATCTCTTGCAAGAAGCCGTTCAAGAGTTAAAGGGCGAGCAACGCACTTCATCTCGCAACATTGAAATTCAGGCTCCGTTCAATGCCTTTATACCTAACAACTACATTCCAGATCATCCTACGCGACTCAAGTATTACAAGCGACTTTCTAACGCACAGACTCTCGAACGCTTGGAAGAACTTAACGCCGAGATGGCCGACGTTTTTGGTCTTATGCCCAAAGAGCTGGAATCATTGTTTATTATTCTAAGAACACGCTTGTGGTTCCGTCCTGTGGGCGTTCGATTGGCGAAAGTTTCGGGCAACACGGTGACACTTTTCTTCGATGCTGAGGTGTTGGAAGGAAATGAAAAACTGCGCGACAACATGCTGAATGTTTTCATGGGTAAGCCCAAACTTTACAAGATTAATCCAGACGCTTCTGTGCAGTGTTTTTTTAAAGAAACAGTGAATCAACAGATGCTCCTTGAGTTCGCGAAACATGTTGCGGGCCAAATTGGGGCATGATACCGTTTTTACTAGTACTTTTACCGACGAGGACGTGTATGAAAGCAGCTTTTTTGGCCTTGGCCCTAATTACGACTTCAGCGTTGGCGCAGACCGCTGCTAACGACGCGGTAGCTACCGTTAATGGAAAAAAAATCACCAAAGCGCAGTTGGAAGAATATCACCAACAGAACTTGCGTTTTATCTCTCAGCGCAAAATTACTCGCGAAGTTTCTTTGGATGACTTGATCAACCGCGAGTTGGGTATCCAGAAAGCCCGCAAAACAGGTTTAGACAAAGATCCTGTTGTCGTAGCGAAGATGGAAGACATCCTTCACCACGCACAAATCTCAAAAGACCTTGAAGGCGAACTCAAAAAAATCACCGTCACTGACGACGAAGTACGTAAATACTACGCCGACAACAAAGAATACCGCACGGCCCACATTCTTTACCGTGTTCGCGTTTCGCCAACCCCTGAAGAAGTGAAGAAGGCGATCGAGCAATCTGAATCAATCTACGCAGAAGTCAGCAAGAACCCAGATTCTTTCGCATCTCTTGCTAACAAGTACTCTCAATCAACTGCAGCTCCTGTCGGTGGCGACCTCGGCTTCCAACCGCCAACACGTCTTGCTCCTGAGTACTATGCAGCGATCAAAGGACAGAAGGTGAATTTCATCACTCGTCCGGTTCGCACACAGATGGGCTACCACATCATTAAAGTTCTTGGTGTGAAAGAGTTCGAT
>JBEIPE010000268.1:0-4048 GCA_040377215.1 Halobacteriovoraceae bacterium | reverse complement strand
CTTAAAGCCGCCAACATGACAGTGGTGGATCGCATGCCTGTGGGCCATGCGTTTCCAACCGTCGATTTCGGTAATGATTGTGCCAATCCTTCGGCGAGCCCTTACATTTCAAGCTGCGGCCGTGATGTGGCCGGTGAAATTCTTGATGCTCTGGTAGGTCCGTTGAAGGCGAAAGAGAAAGCCACAGAAGATCGGATTTTCAAATTCAACCAGGCCTTCGGCGTGAACCCTGCGGGCATCTCACTGGCGCGCACAGGTTTTGCTTATGTGCCGAAAGAATGTGAAAACGCACTTCAGAAATGCCATCTCCACGTGGCCTTTCACGGTTGCCGTCAGACCACCGAAGATGTCGGCATGGATTACGTGCTCCACACGGGCTACAACGCCTGGGCCGAAAGCAACAAGATCATCATTCTCTACCCACAAGCTGTTCGTAACTTCTTGCTTAACAACCCTCGCGGTTGCTGGGACTGGTGGGGCTACACTGGACCGAACTACCACAATAAGAAAGGCCCGCAGATGCACATGATCTCGAAGGTCGTGGAGCAGTGGAGTGAGGGCAAATTGAAAATGAAAAAATGGGACGGTCGTCAATGAGCGCAAAAACCACCGCCATCGTAACCGGGGCCTCCAGCGGCATCGGTCTCGCCATTGCTGAGAAGCTGCACGCCGAAGGTTACAACGTTATCAACTGGGATCTGCGCGCTCCCGCTGAAACTCATCCCAACATTCGCCACGTCTTTTGTGACGTCTCAAGTGAAGAAGCCGTTCAAAAGGCCGTCAAAGAGTCGGGCGACAATATCGGTGTCTTAGTGAACAACTCAGGCCTGCAAAGCATGTCACCCATCGCCGAGTTTCCATTGGAAAAATGGAATCAGTTGATCGGGGTGATGCTGACCGGAACATTTCTTTGCACCAAGTCTGTGATTCCTTCAATGAAGGCACGCAAATCTGGCCGCATCATCAACATCAGTTCTGTACACGGTAAGCTCGCCAGCCCATTCAAATCAGCTTACGTCGCTGCCAAGCACGGCGTTTTGGGCTTCGCTAAAGTGGCAGCGATTGAACTCGCTCCAGACAGCATCACCGTCAACACCATCTGCCCAGGCTTCGTCGACACTCCGCTCATGCGCAATCAAGTGAAGTCGCAAATGGAACTCAACAACCTGAGTGAAGAAGAAGTTCTTGCTCGCGTCTTCTTGAAAGACTCCCACATCAAGCAACTCACCAGCCCTGGTCAGGTGGCGGATATGGTGGCGTTCTTGTGCTCGAAGAGTGCGTCGACGATAACCGGCGAAGCCTATAATATCTCCGGTGGATGGGGCATGGGACTCTAAAAACTGACGATAAGCCTCCGTCTTCTTCGTCGCTCTCGCTCATTCAGTCGTGCGGCGTACTTGAACGTACGCCTCCTCCTTCACTCCTCAGCTCCTAGAATCCGAAAGCTTCTTGTCAGTTTTCGGATATACTATTTTTAACTAACGAAGGAGCTTGGATGAAAACGTTTTTGAGTCTGTTACTTCTCTGTGGAACTGCCTTTGCCCAAGACATGGTGAAAACCGGCGAGGGGATTCGTCAGAAGAGCGTCGCCTTTCTCACATTCGATGTTTATAAAATCACTCACTACGTGGCGACCATCCCAGCTGCGGAAGATGTCCGTGCCGCTCTGGCCGCTTCAACCGGCGATAAGAAATTTGAGCTCGAGTTCTTGCGTGATGTAGAAGCCGACAAAATCAAAGACTCACTTGATGGCGCTTACAAGAACTGCGACTACAAGAACAAAGACAAAGTAAAAGAGCTCTTGAGCGTGTTCAAAACCGACTTCAAAAAAGGCGACATGATCACGATTGCCTATTCTGGTGGAAAAACCACTTTCACTTCAGGCGCGAGTGTCCTGAGTGTGGATGGCGATGAGATTATGCAGGCCACCTGGTGCATCTGGCTCGGCAAGGGCATTACAGATCAGAAGAAGTTGAAAGATGAGTTAGTGAAAGATATTAAGAAGTAGAAAAAAAAGGCCGGGTCTCCCCGGCCTTTTTTTATTTTAAGACTAGAAGCTGCCGAACATGGTTCCTAGGGTCACCACGGTTATCGTCGCAATGACCGGAAACGCTACGGCCACCATAAAAATATCGAAGTAAGAACGCTTGTGATCCATACCGCAGATGGCGAGCAAAGTGATCACGGCGCCGTTGTGTGGAAGAGTATCAAAGCCGCCAGAGGCGATCGTGCCTACGCGGTGAAGAAGCTCAGGTGAGATACCTTGAGCGACGGCCATGTCTAAGTAGGTTTTGCCCAACGCTTCGAGAGCGATACTTAGACCGCCTGATGATGAGCCGGTAATACCAGCAAGCACGTTGACGGCAACGGCTTCAGACACAAGCGGGTTTGAACCAGACATCCCCAGGATGCCGGCCTTGATGAGCGCAAAGGAGCTGAGCGCAGCAATGGCGTTGCCGTAACCCACTTCTGAGGCCGTGTTGAAAACTGGCAGCATGCAATCAAGTGTGCCGCGATTCACAGCTTCGAGAGGATTCTTCATACGCTTGAAGTGCAAAGCGAGAATGCTCAAGATGCCGAGGATGAGAGCAACGACCAAAGCCCATGTGCCGATAACTTTATCCAGAGTTGTGGCGCCGTAGAGTTTATCAGAGAGATAAGTGTGATCCCATGAAGGTAGGAGTACACGACTGAAGATGTAGTTGAAGGCGAAGACAACGATCAGGGGAGCAAAAGCGGTGAAAGCACTCGGAAGATGTTCTCTTACTGTGACCTGGACCGAAGATTTCTCCACGAAGACTTCACCGCTTGCCTGGGCCTTACGAGTGCGACGAATGATCCACCAGCTGCCAATGCCGCCCATGATGAGCGATGCGATGATGCCCAGTCCAGGTGCTGCAAAAGTATCTGTGCCGAAGTAAGGCATCGGGATGGCGTTTTGAATGGCCGGTGTGCCCGGGAGAGCGGTCATAGTGAAGGTAAAAGCACCGACAGCAATCGCTCCGGGAATAAAGCGCCGATGCAAGTTCGCTTCGCGGAAGAGTGACACGGCAAGTGGCTCCATGGCGAAGGCCACCACAAAGAGCGAAACACCACCATAAGTGAGAACAGCACAAGAGGCGATGACGGCGAGAACGGCATGACGAGCGCCGAGTTTACCGGCCACGATGCGAGCGATGGTGTCAGCAGAACCAGATTCACTCATCAATTTGCCAAAGAGTGAGCCGAGCAAAAAGAGTGGAAGATACTTCACCACATAGCCGCCCACCGCCGGCATGTAGACCTGAGTGAGTGTCGCAAGCATAGGAGTGTCGGTGTGAAAGAGGCAGGCCAGCATGGTCATCAGTGGAGCGAGGAGGAGAACGTTGAGACCGCGGTAGGCAAAATACATAAGTCCGGCCAGAGAGAGAACGATGCCTAGAACACCCATGGAAACCTCACGAAAGTTGTAAAAACCATGTTTCTCGGCCAAGGCCTATCATGTCAAGAAAAGGTCAGCTTAATCCTGGCCCTGCGCGCTAGAAGTGTAGAAAAGCCAGCCAATCGCGAAGAAGCCCGCGAAGTTTTCTTTGCGTTTGAAAAGAGGGCTGTCTTGATTGGCCGCACCTGCATAGCTCGAGGCACGTCCCCCAAAAAACATTTCAAACTGTTGCTTGGTATAGGAAATACCCACGGTGAGATCAGTCCCGGTGTAGCCTTGTTTGCCATTAAACGCTGGCCGTGAAGATGTGACATCTTTCTGTTCGACTTGATAAAAATAATCTCCGACACCTTCCGTGGCAAACGTTGGCCCGAGGGCGGCGTAGAGCCGGCAGTCGGCACAGGGCCAAAAGAAAAGCTCCCCCAAAAATCCAGGCACGGCCACAAAGCCTCGGTGGGTCGCGGAAGTTCCGTCGGTGGAAAAGACGGCACGTACCGGAAGCCCAAAGCGCAGACGGCCCACGAAAGGGTCGTACCAAAGAATGGCAAAGAGACGTGGTCCGAATTCAACTAACCAATCCAGGGCCTCCATATCTTTGCGAGCCCGGTTCTCGCCCGTGTTAACGGG
>JBEIPE010000068.1:0-10945 GCA_040377215.1 Halobacteriovoraceae bacterium | reverse complement strand
TCGTATCACCATCTTCACTCAACAAGCTGAACTGTTCCGCCAGATCTGCTTTCAGGCCGATGGAACATTTCTGCAAGACCAAATTATCTTTGATCAAAACGGCTCTATTGGTGAAACAGGTATTGATTGTAATGCCCAGGCCTTTGCCCTCGAGCAAGAAAAGCTGGCGATCGAAGCCATATTGCAAGATGACGAATGCCCTACTTGCTACGACACCATCAATGACCAAGGTTTGATTGACCTTCTCAATGGTCAGTCTGGCGTAGTAGGTGAACTCACATGCCCCGGGATCGGTGATGCCAATCAATGCATGAGTGGACTTGCATGTAACCTCCTCACCTCTGTCGTGCCACTGGCCGGTGCCGCCCGCAATGCTTTTAAAGATCATCCGGTCTTCGCAGGCTGCGGTTCATCAGGTGGAAACTGTTTCTCCAATATCGGTAAGGCGATCTGGGACAACCTCTGGGATACGGTTGTAGGTCTCTATGACCTCGCAGCGATGGGTGTCTCATGGGTCGGCGACAAAGTCGGCTCACTCTTTGCCGCAGAAGACGCCACCTCGAGCCGTGGCATCGCGGCGACTGAAGTGAGTGAATCGCAGCTCGATCAATTCATCGCTGACCCTGTCGCCTACCTCTACAACTTAGGCGGTCAGCTCATGAGCATGATCGCGAACTCCATTTCTTCGCGCTACGGCTGCGCCGAATGGACGGGCGTTCCCCACGTCAGTGAATGCACTCGCCCGATGAGCTGGGAATGTGCCAGCTGCGATGAAAAGCTCAACATGGTCTGCGGTGTGACGGGTTATGTCGGCGCCACCATCGTCACCACCTTCTTCACTGGTGGTGCGACCGCCATTGCGCAAATTGGCTCAAAGCTAGCGACCACATCGGTTATCGCCGTGGCGCGATCAATTCCAGGTGCGGCCCGTATCGCGCAAACCATGTCCGTCGCCGGCCGATTATCTCGCGGTGGAGCGGGACTTTTGACCGGCACCATTCGCCAAGTATGGAACGCCGTCAGAACTTCTCGCTCGGCCCAGGCCATCGGCAGCGTGGCAACCCAACTTCGTGCAGCAGGGGCCGCCGCTCATGGTTTTGCCCAAAAAAGAATCTTCCTCTACGCTCGCACTCAGACCGCCGTGATCGAAGCAGCGCGGGCCTACAATCGTCTCTCGCGCGCGGCCTTCAACCTGGGCTATCGCTCCACGGGAGAAGCGGCGAACGCGACACAGACTTATCTCTATGCCCAGTACACGCGCTTCAGTGATGTTCGTGCGGGTCGCATTCAAAATGTACGCACAGCGGATGATTTCTTGCGTGAGTCCGTGCGTCGGATGCCGGCGGCGGATCGCCAACACATGCGCTACGCCATCACCACGGATGCCGCTGGTGAGCAACGGATTTTGATTTACGATTCGCGCGCGGGACGGATGGATTCCGATGTCTCTTTTGACTTTAATCCGTCACGACCACCACCTCCACCTGTCGCTCCCGTTATAGCAAGGGCCGCGCCGACCGAACTCACTGAGATCGTTGTGACAGGCACTCGTCGCCCGCCCAACGCGCCACCACTTTATCTTGATGCCGACGCAGCCGCTCGCACCTTTGATGAGATCGAAGACCTCGGCCTTGATCTCGCAACATTGGGAACTCGTCCCATCACACGAGAGCTTACGAACACCCTAGATGCCCTCACAGATAATCAACGCATCTATGTTCTGGAAGACATGACAGGCCAGGCCTTTGAACGCGAGCAGGCCTTGGCGCTTCTCGCTAACGTTGAACGCCGAGTTGATCAAGGCGCCGATGCCGCTCTCTTCACGGATCGTCAGGCCCGTGTGCGCGCAACACTAGAAGCGAGTGGCATGCCCGCGGATGAAGCCGCTGAGGCCGCGGAACGATTGTTTACCAGCGGCGCCCTTGGACGAACGCCTCCTCCTGAGCAGATTCGACTTATTGTTCGCAGCACGAATGCGGCACCATCGCCCACGCTCGTGGCCGGTGCCAGCACTATCGACAATGGAGCAACGGCACGTGCTCTTGATCAAGCGACGCCTCCAGCACCTATTCCGCAAAACGAATTCCTCGAGCGTTGGGCCACTCGCAACGCCACCAATAGATTACAAAATGAAGAGTACATTCGCCTTGCTCGCTTAGGCCGTCAGCCTGGGCGCTTCTATCTCGATACACAGAACAGTGCACTTAAGTTTCTCAATGATAACTTACGCGACAAATCACTCGTGGACGCCATTGGAAATCGCTACAACAGCATGGTGCAAGAGGCACTAGATAATTTCAAAGCGGCACATCCTGGTGTCAGAATCGATGCGTACTCTGACTACAAATCTTTCCGTGCTTCGATCACCGGACCTGAGGGACAAGAGGCCGCACTCATGGCGGAGCTAGCAACGATCATGGATCGAACTAATGCTTCGTTCGTAGATGAGATTCGTCGTAGCAATTATGTGGGTGGAGCCTTTCTTCAAGACAACTGGTTTAAAGCAGGCATAGGCCGTACCGCCGACGAGGCCAATCTTGTGACTCGTTTCTCACGTCGTGATGGAGACGCAGGAACGACTCTGTTTGACTCTCAAGCAAACCAGACTCGTATCACCAACGCTTGGCAAATTGCCCAAACCACTCGCGCACAACTCGCCAATCGGTTCCGCGACACTCCTCTCATGCGCACAGTAGCCGGGACAAATTCTTCCGTCCCTACTGCTGAGGTTTTAGAAGTCGTTCGTAAAAATTTCGACGACGTCGATGTCGCACGAATCCTTAGTGCTCGTCATGGAGTTGTCGTCACACCAGCAGATGCTCTCAGGTTGCGTCTTTACTTCAATCAAGTTGACCAATTCTCACCGGGTCTCATGATCCCCCAGCGTGTAGAGCATCGGTTTGATCTCGCAGAACAAGGCGGTTTTTCTATCGACTTTGCGGGCGTCGGCTCGCTTAACGCTGAAGCCACCGCCATTGGTCTCACTGAAGGCAATACCCTTCTCGATGCCATTACGGCAGTACGACGCCGTGAGGAAGGTGTAACTGATGCGCTCGATGCGCTCAAAGCGCGCACTGAAACGGCTATGCGCGACGTTCTCAATCGCCATGGCATAACGGCAGATATCACTGTAAGTGGAGATGACATGCTGGTCGTTCCTAACCGCCCGCTGACTCCTGCGATTCAGCGCGAACTCGCAGAGGCCCAGGCCCGCGCAGCTGGCGACCCTTCTGGTATTCGCACAAGCTTCTTCCGTGAAGGTATCGCTGATCAGCCGACTCGTTCAATTCAAGCAACGATTGGTGAAACGGTGGAGAAAAAACTGCGCAAACGCTTAGAGGACCTCTTGCCTCAAAGTGATCTTCGCCAGACACTTTTTGCAGTGGATATGCGTGGAACGAGCGCAGGCACAGGAGGCGTGGGGCTTGAGATTGTGAACCCAAACCTTTCTCCCGAAGCGCTTCAAATTATGCAGCGTGAGTTTAATTTAGCGATTGGTGATATTAACAAAGAACTCCGTGCCGCTGGACAAACCGGCGACCTGAGTCGCGCGCCTTAATTCAAACGATCAAAGCGCTTCATATCCACCACAACATCCCCGCTCAGGACATGCTGATATAAGAAATTTTCTGCGTAGCCCTCTTCAGCGCTAGATGCCCCGTAGTGGCTCGGTGATGACCACGTGGCGAACTGCTCAGCGAACGCACTGAAAGCCAGGGGATTTTCTGCTGCATGCACATGCCCTAACTCATGCACGAAGCTGCCATTGAACGCGAGTACGTTTGAGAGATGGTCTTCGTTCGGAAAGAAACTGATCTGTTTCCAGTAAGGATCGAACTCCGCGCGCGCCATGCCTAGTTGCTCAGCTTTCGAGTAACGAACGATCACGGCCAATTCGTCGTAGCGAAGTTTAAGCATTAAAGCTTCATTGAAAAGTGTTTCATGCAGCACTTTCCACTCCTCATGAGTGAACTTGTCATCACCCAGCATGATCACGATTCCCAGACGAGCAAAGATATCCTGCTGTACGCTTATATTTAGATCGATAAAGTCAGCGATGCCATCTTGATCAGCATCATCCCCTGACTTGGTTCCATCAAAGGGATACTGGTCGGCCAAATTAGGAATTCCGTCATCGTCGATATCAGCGTCGAGGCGATCAGAGAGTCCATCCCCGTCGTAGTCTTTCCACGTGCGCGTCTGACGACGGTCCACTGACAACTCCAGGCCTGAGCCTTTCGTGGTGATATGCCCCTTCACAAAACGAGGAGCGCCTTCGACATGCGAAGGCTTTCCACAGGCCTGAGCGAATACGCCCAGGCTTAAAAGAATAAGAAGATTAAGCCACGGTCCAAGCATCTGCCCAGTCCTCAATGAAGCCGCCATGGCCCATGTTCAAGATGTAACTCAAGATCGCTGCAGGGAAATACAAGGGGCCCAAAATCGCTGATTGTTTAGCGTGGCCGCCTTCATGTCCACTGGCAAAGCTTTCACCCGTACAGAAATCCAACTCGAAGAGGCCAGCACTCATCTTGCCTGGCACGAAACCAAGGCCACACACGTCGGCGTAGATCTGCATGTTGCTTTCGGCAATCGCCAGCTTCGGCATGCGCATTTCATAGAACATCGGTTCGTAGCCAAAAGCACGGATAGTCGCACCTGCCACCATGGTGATCGGAGCAACGATCGCTGCTGTGATCACAAATCCAAGACCGACAAGTGTGTTCACAAGACCCCAAGAAAGATTCGAAACGATCACAAGGATGTGAATAAGAGGATGATCGGCTTGAGCTGGGTCAAACAAGAAGCTCTTGCCTTGCAAAGCTTTGTGATAATCACTCATCGCTTTGCTCATGCTGTCTTGTGCTTTACCAGTCAAACTCTCGTCTAAGAATTGACCGACTTCTGCGCGTTTTTGTTTTTCAGCGCCGCCGTACTTACCGACGACTTTAGTAATTGAAGCTTCGAGTGACTCAGCGACCAAACCAGCGGTGCGCATTTCGTTGAGTTGCGAAAGAGTTTGGCGCAAGTCATTAGCACTCACGGCCGTGATCGCCAAGGCCGCAGTGTAATCGGCCAACAAACGTTGTTTCATCAAAGTATTTTCTGGGATTTCATCGAAGTAAGGCTTATCAAATTTGGTCATCAACATAAGAATGCGACGAGCAGCGATCTGTGAAAGATCACGCAACACCAACAAGTTCATCACCACAAGTGTTTCGCTTTCTGCGATTTGTGCCTGTGAGAGACCGCGGGTGAATTTGATTTTTGAGACACTCTTCACATTATCGGCCAGGGAGCGAAGCGACTTGTCTTGTGCATCAAGAACACGAACTGTTTCAGCTTCGTTGGCGGTATGAATTCTCATGGCCTTGGTCTTGCTGACGTTGCTGCCTTCGCCCGGCAAAGCTTTAAGACTAGGATTCTCTCTAAGGCTTGCTAACACATTTGCGTGAAGAGCGAGAATCTCAGAGGCACGAGCGCGCGCCTCAAGTGATAGGCTCTTATCGCGGCTTAATGACTTAAGCTCTTTGGTCAGGAGTGGATCACCATTATCTTGGCATGACACAACGATGGGGAGAAGAAGGGCCAGAATCAACTTCCAAGACATGAGACGTTGCCACAACATAGAAACCTCCAAAGACATATTTGATGGCAAAAGGCTAACATGCCGCGGGGCCTGACTCAGAAACCATGAAAAAACTACAAACTGGGAGTGCCCCAAGGGCCTAGCTGCGTGTACTATAAAGTCCAATGACCATCTATCCCATCCAAACTGCTGGAGAAACTCTAGCGGCGATCGACCTTGGCTCGAATGCCCTTCGCGCCATTATTATCCGTACCAATAACGGTCATATCGATGTGGTGAAAGAGATCCGCGAGCCACTGCGCTTAGGCGAAGATGTCTTCCATCAAGGCACCATCTCCCCACAAAAATGCCAGCAAACCGAAGAAGCCTTTATTCGCCTCCTCCATCTCTTCACTGCCTATGGCGTAGTAGATGTGAAGGCCATGGCAACCAGTGCGATGAGAGACGCTCGCAACGCCCGCCAACTTATTGAAAGCATCAGCCACTGTACGGGTATTGATATCGGTCCGATCGATGGACGCCAAGAAGCTGAGCTGATCTTTCGTGCGGTCAGTTCTGAGCTTCCTCTAAAAAATAAGAGGGCGCTGCTGATGGATATCGGGGGCGGGTCCACAGAGTTAAGTATCGTCATCGATGGCAAACTTAAGGCCAGTCACAGCTTTAATATCGGCACGGTGCGCCTTCTGCGCCATGAAGATCAAGAAGAGCTCGAGGTTCGCATCAATCTTATGGTGCAAAAGATGATCCGCTTCACCCAAGCGCATTTTGGTAAAAAACCCCCTGACCTGATGATCGGAACTGGCGGAAATTTGCGTCGCATTGGCAAACTCCGTCGCAAAATCCTAAATAAAACCAGCCAAGAGTGCATGTTCGATGAAGTCGCTCATATGGCCGATGCTCTCTACAGCATGAGTTTTGTGGAACGTATTCGTCGTTTGGACTTAGATCAAAATCGCGCGGATGTGATCTTACCTGCGACCATGCTCGTGAAAAATATTATGAAGGCCGTAGGAGCCAAGAAGATTCTGCTTCCTAAAGTCGGTCTCAAAGAAGGCATCGTCCTCTCTATGCTAGACAGCAAGCCTCGCAAATTCATTCATACGGCGAAATCTTAATCGTTCTGAGTGAGCCCACGCACCAATGTCGGTGGGACAAACATCGTCATCATAAAGCCTTCCCAAAACCCACCCTCTAACGTCAGAAAGCCACCTTTCTTAAAGCGTAGAAAGTCATGCTCAGGATGGAGACCTAGAAGTGAGCCAATCACTGATGAGAAGTGTGGCTCATGCCCAACAAAGCAGTACGTGCCTTCTTGAGGCAGAAAGGAAATGTATTCGACCAAATGATGAGGGTCATCCAGTAAGTGCAAATCTGTGATGAGTTCAAGATCAGCCGAAGGCCAGGCTTCCCAGACGATCTCGGCCGTTTGAATCGAGCGCACGAGAGGACTACAGAAAACCACGTCTGGGGCCGGCAAGATACCCTGCATAGACTTAAGGTTCGCAGTAAATGACTTGATGCCCTTGTAGGTCAACTCACGCAACATGTCTTGGTCAGGGTCTTCCATGAAGTTTCCCTCAGCGTGGGCATGACGAATGAAAATCAGCCTCATTCACCACCGCCGAGATTTTTTTCACGCAAAGACGTTTTATTCATCAGCACTTCATGGCTACCCGTCTCTTCGACGCCATCGGCCGGTTGACGTTGGATATACTGCCCATCCGCCAACAAGTCCCATGCACGGCGATTATCGTTCTTAAGGACTTCCATAAAGTCCCACAGCTTCTCTTTGATACGTGCATCTAAAATCGGCACGATCAGTTCCACGCGATTGTGCAAGTTTCGATGCATCCAATCCGCAGACCCGATCCAAAACTCTCCTAAGAGCGGTGATTTATCGCCACCTGAGAAATAGAACACGCGTGAGTGTTCCAAGAACCGTCCGATGATCGACACCACCTTGATGCGATCTGAGAGACCTTTTACACCTGGCTTAAGACAGCAGAAGCCACGTACGTAAAGTACGACATCCACACCCGCCGTCGAGGCCTCATAGAGCGCTTCGGTGATCACTTCGTCTTCTAGGCTATTCATCTTGGCGATGATGAGCCCATGGCCCGTGCGCTTGAAGGCTTCAATCTCAGCGCGAATCTTCGCTAGAAAATTGCTCTTCATATTAATCGGCGCGACCATGATCTCTTTGTAATCTGTTTTAAGCGAACTTCCGGTGAGGTAGTTGAACACCTCCACCACTTCATCGGTGATACGTTTGTCGCAGGTGAGAAGTCCCAGATCGGTATAGAGACTCGACGTCGCGACGTTGTAGTTACCCGTGCCAATGTGAGCGTAGCTTAAAATCTCGCCATCATTTTCCTGGCGCACCACCAGCGCGGTTTTCGTGTGGGTCTTAAGACCCAAAATGCCGTACACCACGTGCACACCGGCATCTTCGAGTTTGTTGGCCCAGAAGATATTTCGTTGTTCATCGAAGCGCGCTTTCAATTCAATGAGACACACCACTTGCTTGCCCGCTTCAGCGGCCTTGATCAAACTCTTAATGAACGGACTGTTATCGCCCGTACGATAAAGCGTCATCTTAATGGCGAGGACGTGAGGATCTTCTGCCGCTTGAGTGATAAAGCGCTCCACAGTGGCGCTGAAACTTTCATAGGGATGGTGAACCAGCACATCTCCTTGGCGAACCAAGTGGAATACGTTCCCTTCTTCTTGGAAGGTGCGCGGAATAAGTGGCGCCCACGGCTTGAACTTTAATTTCGGGAAATCCAAATCCACGATGACCTTGAATGATCCGTAGTCCATCGGGTACTCAACCGCATAAACCTGCGTATCGTTAATCTCCAGCGAGTCTTTCAAGAAGCTCAGCATCGCTGGATCACAATCTTTATACGTCTCAAGACGCACACACTCTGCGAGACGGCGCTCTTTGAGTCCTTCTTCAACCAACATCATCAAATCTTCTGTGTCATCATCGCGATGTTCGATGTCAGCATTTCGTGTGACTCGGAAAGGAACGACCTGCTGAATCTCCATGCCCGGATACAACAGCGGAAGATTGTGACGAACAATAGACGTCACACGCACGAAACGATGGGCCTTGCCATCACCGGTCGGCAGCTTCAACCACGACGAAACCCCTTGTGGGATTTTCACGCGCGAGAACAGTACGGCTTCGGTTTGGGGATTGCGCAGAATCAAACCCAACGAGAAGGACAAGTTAGAGATGAAAGGAAACGGGTGACCTGGATCAACGGAGAGCGGCGTGAGCACCGGAAAAACTTTGCGTCGGAAATGCTCATCACAGAATTTGCGATCCTCATCCTGCAGGTCCTCGTAGGAATAGAAGTAGATGCCTTCTTTCTCGAGAGGTGGCAGCAAGGCCTTGAAGACCTTCTGCTGGGTATCGAGATCGTGCAAAATATGCTGACGAATCTCCTGGATCTGAGCGGCGGTGCCCATGCCATCCACGGACTTATGTAACAAACCGGAAGCTTCCATGCGCTTCATACGCCCAATACGCTTCATGACGAATTCATCGAGGTTAGCGCTAAAAATAATAAGGAAGCGCAGGCGCTCTAATAAAGGAGTGCGCTCATCCACGGCCTCGCTCAACACTCGACGATTGAATTGGAGCCAAGAGAGGTCGCGGTTAAGGAAGTGAGTCGGATCGACATTAAAATCGATTTTACGGGGAGCGCGCCCCTTACGTGGTTTTCTCATCCCTATAGTTTAAGCCAGTTGGCGCTGTCTGTACGCCCGGGGCCAGTTTTTGCCTCATCTTAACAGACCCCAAAATCCGTCGGTTTTTTAGTCAGTGAAGGGATTTTGTTCACTCTGGCCCATGGCACCCTCTTCTAACCTCCCGTTTTTAAAGGATTTTAACAGACCCCGCTTTGGCACGTGGTTTGGATATGTCAAGGCAGGGTGTATTTTTTACAAGGGAGAGAGTTATGAAACAGCGTACTTCATGGGTTTGGACAATGTCCGCCTTGGCCGTCTTGGCCTCACCAATGACTTTAGATAAGGTCGTGGGCCACTTCAGCTCTGAAGCTGTTTATCGCTCAATCGCCAACGAAGGTGAAATCATCCGTCAGCCACAGGCTGAACAGCCTCAACAACAAGCTGAACAACCTCAGCAGCAAGCTGAACAACCTCAGCAGCAAGCTGAACAACCTCAGCAACAAGCTGAACAGCCTCAACAACTTGCTGAACAACCTCAGCAACAAGCTGAACAACCTCAGCAACAAGCTGAAGTTGTTAAAACTGACGCTGAAAAAATCGCGATCATTAAAACAGACATCGCTGCTGAGAAATTAGTCGCGGAAGATCTGAAAACAAAACTTGCAGCGGCCCATGCTGACCTCGTGGCAGGCCATGAAGCTGACTCATCAAAAATTCAAAAGATCAGTGAGATTGAAAAGTTGATCAATGATCACTTCGGTAAAATCACTGGTTTTGAAGATGGTATCAAAGCGTTAGAAGGCTCGGCCGTTCTGACTGGTGCTGATATCGCTGCCGGCAAGCTCGTTCTCACTGACCTTAAGAAAGTCACTGATGAATTGAAAGCAGCACTTGAAGAATCAAATAAGAAAATCGCAGCTAACGCTGAATCAGTTCGCCTTAAAGCTGAAACTGACAGAAAGCGCGACGAAGAGCTCGCGGCTTCTACTGAAAACCTGAAGAAGCGCGAAGAAGAACTTGCTGCGCAGAAAGCAGAGTCTGAGAAGCTTAAGAAAGAGCATGACATCTTCGTGTGCCAAGCTGAGCAGCGTGATAACGACTTCTTGAAGAAAATTGAAGAGCTCAACAAGCAACAGCAACAGTTCACGCAAGTGATGTTGGGTATGAACCAGATGCTCTTGAGCATGTTCGGCCAAATGCAGGGTCAACAACAGCAGCAGCCTTCTGTGTACGGCTTTGGCGGCTCAAACTACTTCGGCTTGCAACAACAGCAACCGATGTACGGAATGGGTCAACTCCAGTTGCCTTCACAGTCTTTGATGATGGCGAACCCATGGGCGCAACAGCAGCAGCCTCAGACAGTAAATAACTACTACGGCCCTCAACAGCCGCAGATGGGAATGCAGCCACAGATGGGAATGCAAAACCCAATGGGAATGAGCGGCCAAATGTCTCAGAACTTCCTTCCTTATCAGCAGAGCAACTTCGGTTTCGCTCCGCTAATAGACGACAGTTCTCGTGGGTCATTCGGTAACTTCCAGACCATGGCGCCTCAAATGGGCCAACAAAATGCTGCTCCGACCCCAATGATCGGTTTCCAAGGCTAAGATTCGTCTCTCACACCACCCTAAGAAACCCCGCGAAAGCGGGGTTTTT
>JBEIPE010000066.1:0-11020 GCA_040377215.1 Halobacteriovoraceae bacterium | reverse complement strand
CTGACCAGTGCTAATCCGATTAGCGAGATTCGAATTGAGAATCCGAGCAATGCTCCGTTTATTTCAGATCAAATGATTCGCGAAGCTTCAGCGGGTCTACGTGTGACGGGGTTGAGTGGTTATCCTGCCGATGCCTTGCAGGCGATTCAGTCGGAAGTTGTTCCAGTACTCTTCCAACCTTTGCGGGCTTCAATTGAGGCCGGCATTCAGCAGAGCTTGGGTGAGACATTTGAGAAAGAGTTGAAGAAAATTATTCAGCCAATCACGGCCGCGACGAATGGTCAGTCACTCTACGTGAACAGCCAAAGCTTTATGAGTGAATTGGGTCTTTCGAACCTTGATATTCATAATCAAATCGCGCGAGTGGAGTGTGCTGCGCTTGCTGGTGCAGGACGTCCTATTCCTCCAAGTCATTCTTGTATTGGTCTGCCGGAATTTGAGGGCACCATTACGACCGCCTTTGATAGTCCTGTCATCAATGAGCTCATGACTCTTGAGTGGAAAATGAAAGGCAAGAATGTGACTTCGGAGAGTATCAAGCAGCGTCTGCTCGCTTTGAAAGAAGTTCTTCTTCAGCAGATCAATGAGTTCCCCCCGCGCCCTGATGATCCACCGTCGACAGTTCAGATGATCAATGAGGGCCACGCGGACATGCTCCAACGTTATATCAGTGAATATGTCGATCCGTTGGTCGGCCAGATCAGTACGGCGCAACTCGAAGGTCAGCTCTACAACTTTATTGAGATTCAAAACCAACTAGAGCGCGGTCAATCAACAAACGTTGGGATGAGTATCCCGGAGATTTGTAGCGTCACTAATCCTTCACCTCATGAAGGTCGCGAAATTCCTAACTGTCCCGTCCAGGCCTATGTAGATTTAAATGAATTCAACCAAGTTCTTAATCGAATGTGGGAATCGGGTCGTATGTGTCAGCGCGGCCGTGGTCGTTTTGTGCCAAGGCTGGATAGCGCTGGTCAACCGATGCAATCGGCGGAAGGTGAACCACTCGGCTCGGGTTGCTACATGGAAATGAGTGGCATGGGTTGCTATTTGAAATCAGCCCCACAGATTCGTTTTGATTCGGCCACCCGTAAGTACAAAATTCCACTCGCTCTGGAGAAATGTTTTTACCCAGGCGTGCCGTTCCTTTGGATGAATACGGGTATTGCGCGCTTTGGCGCTGACTTCAATATTGATTTCGCATTCAAACCGCAGGCCTGTAGCAACGGTGACTTCTGTATGGAAAACCCAGATGTGAACTGGTCTGTAGTTCCTGGTTCAGGTACGCAAGGCCTAGGAGACAACAGCTGGTTGCAGGGTCTTATCACCGGTGAGATTGGGAAAGCGTTGAATAGCACTCTTGGGAATACCATTCGTATTCCGCTGGCGTCAGGTGCAGGTGCTTTGGCGAATGTGCCGCTGCAAGCTGAAGGTCGTGTTGATAGTGGTCCAGGTTTCTTCGGGGCCTGTCTTGAAATTCAAGAAGAAGGTGCTCCATGAAGTTTTTTGGCCTACTCGTTCTCCTTACAATAAATGGTGCCTTGGCACAGGATCTCGCCTGTGGTGAGGGTGGCCGTTGTCAGTCTCAACTCATGCGCGTCGAAGTCGCCAACGATACACTCAACCAAGCCGTCAACTCAGTTGAGCGCTTAGAAGATGTGGCCTTGCCGGCGATTGATACTTTTCTGCAATCGGCGAGTTTCTCCGAAAGTTTTATTACGGATTATCCTATGGAGCCCATGGGCTTCCCGGTTAACAAAGAGCGCTGCTTGAGTGAGCAAGCAGAGGGTGACCCTAACTTCGCTGGTATCGACTGCGCCGATCCGATGCTGTGTGCGGCTCCCTCTGTGAGTGCTCTTGTAAAAGATGAGATCTGCCTCAAAGTGCCGTGCGCACTTTTGAAAGGCAATCAAATGAATCAATGCCCGAACAATGGGCAGGCCCGTCCAACCATGGTGCATTTCCCACAGCCGGTTGGCGTGAGAAAATTGGCCATGAGTCCGACGAGTATTTCAGCCGAAAATAACGTTTTGCGGGTTTGTTTCAACATCACCAACATGGAAATCTCGACGGCCGTTGAGATGGAGTTCCAGCAAGATCCAGCGGTGAGCTACGATCGTTTAGGAATGAGAAATCTCAGCGTCAACCTCGACGGTCCTCGCCAGATTTGTATGAGTGCGACGGTTGATATGCGTTTGCCTAATCCAGTTTCACAGATTCGTATTGAGAATCAAGGTGGAGGGGACTTCGTTTCTAACACGATGGTGGACCGTGCCCTCGCCTCAGCGCAAGTGTATGGCCTCGATGGTTATTCAGCGGCCACGATAGGCATTTTGCAAACCACAGCATTGCCTCCGTTGGTACGTCACCTGCGTCCGACTGTTGAGACTGCCATCAAAGAGTCGTTGGCAGAAGTTTTCGAAGAACAAATCGGTGTGATGTTGAATTCTTTCAAAGCAGGTACAGCGCCAACAACGATGCAGGCCGGAAGTGATTCATTTGTCTCTGAGTTGGGGGTAGGGAATCTGGCCGTCTCGAAGTATGTCGACTTGATGGATTGCGCTCTCAAAAAGCGTGCTGGCACACCTATTCCGGCCGATCATAAATGTCTGAATCAAATCTACCACTTCAAGAAAAAGAAATTGCGTTTGCAAGATATTCCGAATCCTACCAAAGCTGCTCAGTACCTGCGTGAGCAAATGGATCTGTATGAACACGTGACCTCTGAGCGTATGCGCCAAAGCATTCTTGCTTTGGAGCCGGCCATGGCGCAATTGGGACTCGCAGACCTTTATCGTACGCAAGTCTATCCACAGGCCAATCGTATCACCACCAATCAGATGAGTTCTCAGCTGCTCAATAACGTTGAGCTCATGACATCTCTCGGTGGTCGTGTGAATAGTAGTTTCGGTGTGAGCTTGCCCGAGATCTGTGATCTTAGAAATCCATCTCCTCATGCGGGCCGCGCGATCCCGAACTGCCCGGTGCAGACTTATGTTGATTTGAACGAGCTTAACCGGTTGCTCACATCTATGTATGAGTCGGGCCGTCTTTGTCACCGTGGACGTGGAGATTTTATTCCAGAACTCGATGCCGCCGGTCGACCTCGCTACAACGACAACGATTCACCTCGTGGGACGGGTTGCAAGTTCTTGGTGGAGGGAACTGAGGACGGCATGAGCTGCTTCTTGAATGGGGCCCCTCAGCTTCGCTTTGACGCCGCCACACGTGGTTACAGACTTCAGATGAACACACGAGCGTGCTTCCGTGATGCCGTCTTTCTAGGTCAGGGTAAAATCGGTGGAGATATTAACTTTGATATCTCATTCACTCCGACTGTTTGCGAGGGCGGCGATTTCTGCCTGGAAAACGGCCAGGCCGATTGGAACGTCGTGGAAGGAACAGCTCAAGGTGCCTTAAGAGAAAGTAGCTTCTTTAACGGCATCGTAAAAAATGCGATCGATAAACAACTCAATGAGCTGCTTGGTCAAACGATTCGTCTTCCGCTTTCATCAACGGAAGGCCCGATGTCAGTGGTGCCGCTTGAAGCTGAGGGCCGGATCGACGTGGGCGATGGATTCTTTGGTGCTTGCCTCAAGCTGAAAGACTGAGCTGTCACTACACGCACTTGTGAACATGTGTGGGCGTGACTGTGGAGTTTTGTTCACGGCCTTCCTTTGAGCACGAAACGGGCGTAGCCTGTGGAGTGATTAACCAAGGAGGTTTTATGTGGTTCATGACACTATTTCTCGCAACAGCTATGGCCGATGTGAAAACACCTGAGGCCAGCCAGATACCTGCTCAGGGCAGTGCTGAAGGCGCTATTACCACTTGTGATGATGAGTCGATGCCTATGGGTCGATCGATTAGTGGTAAACCTTGTACAGATCTTAAGGTCCATCAACCACGCCCCCAAGCACCAGCACCTGCGAATTCAATGCAAAAACCAGGGGGCTGGATGCCGAGTGATACCCCGGGCAGTAGCCCTTAGAATGTAAACTCTACCGCTGGTATTGTGGCGGTAGATGTCTGGGGGTAGAAGCCTTGTATTAACATTCAAGGAGCCCCCCATGAAATTGCTTACCATCGCCTCATTGCTTTTGGCGTTCACCAGTGCCCACGCCTCTTATTTCCACACAAAATGCAGCTCACCGAGCACAGGTGTGAATTGGGAATCAGGCCATAACTCAAACAGTATGAATATTGAGTACTACTCAAACTCAGGAAGACAGACCATGAACGTAAGCTTGGGCGATGTCACCATCGTCGAAAGCGATATGGTTGTTCTTCGTGACGAGCGAGTGAGTGATTGCGCGATTTCAAGCATCGCGAGTTCAACGACTGTGAAGGCCGGCAAAGTGGTGATCACAGCTTCGGAAGATGCACCAGACACACTTGCTAACGTTCACGGCGGAAAGATCGAAGCTGAAGTCATCTGCGAAACGCATTTCAACAGCATGATGTACTGCCCGGAAACCAAGTAATTCTTACAGGCTTCAGGGTGTTCTGCCCTGGAGCCTCTATAATCTCCTCCATGAAATCAATTCTTCTTCTTATCGTGATGTCTCTCGGTATCTCTGTGTCCTCTGCGGCAGATCTGACTGATCAGTTTGCGGCGCTCTATGAGAAAAAGACTTCACTTAGCGCAGCGGAAAAAGCCTCTCTCAAGAATGTAGATTTTTACCTCGTCCCGGGGATCATGGCGGAGTCTTTTCGCTGGGATGATGGGCGCTCGATCGTGGACTTTTCGGCTTTTACCCGTAGCTATTTCAACGCTCAAAAGAAAGTTCTTAAGAAAAACGGGTTTAAAGTCAAAGTGCTCAAGAGTTCTTCTCGCTCCGTCTCTGAAACCAAAAGAATAATAGCCAAGGCGATTGCCTCTTCAGTTCGAGCTAAGCGCAAGGCCTTGTTCATCACTCATTCGTTAGGCGGCTTGGCCCTCCTAGATGAATTGCTTGAGAACGAATCTTCCCAATCAGGCGTGCACGGAGTGATCTTTTTGCAATCACCTTTTGCCGGGTCTCCCATGGCGGACATCTATGTGGAAGGTCCCTACTACACTGACGTTTGGCTCAAGCCGCTTTTGCCCTTCCTGAATACAAGTGATGAAACGGTGGCCTTTCTATCTAGAAAAAATCGTTCGAATTTCATGGAAGACAATCGCCTCTCCCTTGAACGTCTTATTACTAAGCTCCCAGTCATAACGGTTGGGGGAGCAGTGAATGGCTCTCGTAGTTTGTTCACTCCGAGCGTCGACGTACTCTCCCACGGCTGTGTGATGACCTTAGGGGTATGCACCACTCGTGAGCTTTATTCTGGGCCGTATGATGTGAGTGATGGGCTAGTGCCGTTTGAGAGTTCACGCATCTTGCATGCTGACTTTATTAAGCTAGCGCATGCCGATCATGGCGAGCTTGTCTTGAACGTCCCATTTGAGAGTTACGATAAAAAGAATCTGACGATCACTCTCTTGAAAATGCTTCTCAGTAAAACTAATCAATAGAGATGACGGCCATTTGATATGGCCACTTCAGCGCCGGCGCCGATGAGGCCGGTGTGCGTGTGGAGAAATTGCTCCACACCAAATAGAGGTGGGCCGGGTCAATCTTGTGTCCGCTCTTCTCAATAAAGGTGAAACCGTTTTTCCCTTTCTCTGAGTAGGCGAGATAGCCTTTTTTATTTTGTGCCGCTTTGATCATGTCCTTAATCTGCACAAATTGGCTTGAGCCATCGGCCGCCGTGAAAGTGATCTTCTTCTGGCTACGCCAAGATTTTCCATAAACCGAATCGAGCATCGCGAAGAGATCGTAACCTTGATAGGTGCGCTGATAACCACGATCAGCATTGTAGAGACTCACATCGCTGGCCTTGACCTTGGCCGCAGTCCCGCTCTTCATCGCATCGATGGAAAGCGAGATCACATCTTTGTTTTTCATCTTGAAAAGAAGCTGGTTGGCCTCGACTGAAAAACTCACGAGAAGAAGCAAAGCGAGCAGGGCCTTCATAGATGATCCTTAGGTTGATGAGCTATTATCCTATAGAACAAAAGGTTGCTCTAAGTGTCTAATATCATGAAGGAATCTGAGGCTGTCTGAGGGGCTTAAATCGCTGCTCGTCTCGCTTCGCCCACGGGCATTGGCATTGACACGCGCTTTTGGGAGCAGAAGAATGGCAGCTTCAAAGGACGACCTATGTTGGCTTTCATCGCGGCCCTGTTTTTCACTCTTCCTGTTATGGCGCAGCCTATTCTGGAAAACGGCATTCATGAGGCTCCTTGCAAGTATCCCATCCCTGAAGAAATCGTTGTGAAACAAGACTTCGGTCGCTTCTGTAAGTACGAAGCACTCAACGCCGCCTTGCCACCAGCGACAGCAAACCGTGTGGTGTATTTCGGAGATTCGATTACGGAAGGTTGGCTTAAAGGCATCGTTGGAATCAACAGCGCTGATGTTCTTAATCGCGGTGTCGGCGGTCAAACCACTGCACAAATGTTGGTACGCTTTCGCGCTGATGTTTTAAATCTCAATCCTAAAATTGTTCATCTCATGGCCGGCACGAACGACATCGCTGGTAACACTGGCCCCACATCCATCAATCGAATCAAAGAAGCCATCATGTCTATGGTGGAGCAAGCGCGCGCTCGCAAGATTCGTGTGATCTTGGCGAGCATTCCGCCCGCAAAATCTTTTGGCTGGAACACGCGCGTGAATCCTGTGCCTCATATTCGCACCATGAACAAATGGATTGCCGAGTACGCAGCAGCCGAAGGCCTCACCCATGTGGATTACTACTCAGCGCTCGCTGATTGGGATGGCGCTTTCAATCGCAGTCTGACGTTTGATGGAGTTCATCCAAATGCGGAAGGCTACGCTGTGATGGGAAATCTTGCGGCGGATGCTGTGAGAAGGGCGAATCAGTAGTAAATGGTGGGGCCAAGAGGACTTGGCCTTTCATCTTTTCGCTTCACGCTCAAAGATTCCAGGCCCTGTGGTTTTTCTCATCAAGTCAACCTGACTTGCTGACAGTCGACGAACCCTGACGGCTTCATCGCCGCAAGTTAAATGGTGGGGCCAAGAGGACTTGAACCTGTAACCGACCGGTTATGAGCCGGTAGCTCTAACCAATTGAGCTATGGCCCCACGAATCCCCACTCTATCTCAAGGTCTTTAACTGCAAAATACCTAAAATGCTGGATGGGGTGCAAACTACGGGAGTTTAGAGCTAATCTAGTGGAATGCGGGTTCTGAAAGTCTGTATAGCGTTGCTCTTTATCCATCATATCGCCTGCACGGCGTTGTATCTGGCACTGCCGCAAAGGCCCGTCGTTCTTCGTAGCTATGTGATTGGCTACATGAAACCCACCTTCCTGCAGTTCTGGGCGCTCTTTGCCGAACCTACAATGGAGTATCAGAAAGTGCTCGTGCGCTGTCAGCAGGGCGATCTGTGGAGTGATTGGATCGATCCGGTGGAACCGCTGCTCAAAAGCTTTCAAGATCATCGGCCGTGGGATTCCGGCAAAGAATTTTTCCTGCATCTCTCCTACATCAACTCCGTTTCGAACGTACTGGCCGAGACCGGAGTACAGAATTTTGAAAAACGTCCCCTCTTTGCGAACGGGCTGAAGACGTATGTTCATCATGTCTGTCGACCTAGCAAAAATTTGCAGGCCATCGATTACAAGATGGTCACAGTAGGAAGTGTGAACTTTGCTGCACGCTCACGTGAGCGGCAGATGGAATTTAAGCGCGAGATACTTTTCCCGGAGATCAAGCTTGGAAATTAAATCGCGCTTTGATGCATGGCCAGAAAATCATCATCCCTTTGTGACGCGTATTTTCCGGCAGGGACTCTATCTCTGGGTCATCATCAACTTCCTGTGGATTTCCCCACTGGCTTCGGCCATTTGGGGGAGTGATGTGGTTTTTACCAAGAACTGGCTGCCGCTTTCAGCTGGCTTGCTATTCGCCCTCTTTCCTTCGCTGCATGAAATCGCATCGGTGATGGTTTTTCTTCCTGTGATTATCGCTGCCGCAGGATTGTACTGGTGGCGCAGTCGCTGGCCCGCCATCGTCCTTTGTTATGTCGTACTATCGTTTTATGATGTTGCGCGGTTTTCGTTGGATGGCGGCCACAATCTTTCGTGGTTATTACTTTTCTACAATATCTTCTTAGATCCACGTCCAGAAACCCATGCCCTCTCAAAATTTGTTTCTATGTGCGGATTTCTCACCTGTCGGGCACAAATTATTTTGGTGTATCTGACGGCTGGGATCACAAAACTTATGGCACCTGTCTGGCAAGACGGGGAAGCACTCTATTACGTGTTGGCGTTGGATGTGTTTTCATTTCCGTGGATGCAAGAGTTTGTGGCGACTGCACCAGTACTGCTGTTGAAACTCTGTGCATACTTCATCATCGCTTTTCAAATCGCATTCCCGCTGCTCATTTGGATCAAGCCACTGCGCCCTTGGTTGCTCGGGTTAGGTGTTTGCGTTTACGCCGGCATCATGATGGTGATGGGTTTAGGAACGTTCGGACTGATTATGATTTTGGCCCACGTGCTCTTCTTAGATGAAGAAAGTCGAGTGGTGCGCAAGATAAGACAGCCCCTCTAGATTCACGGAATTGGTCACAGGTGTCAGTGTCTTGCTGTTCACGCGTGTGATGCCGTCTCGTGAAGTGATCGCGAAGCCTTCCGAAATAGCACTTACACCCACGGGATGATTGAGTGTGAGTTGACCGAGGAATGCACCGCTCTGAGCGCTCCAGAATCTCGCCTTGTTCGTTCTTGGGCAAACACCTGCCACAATCTGACTGCCTTCATGAATCGCCACGCTGAGGGTTTGCTCCTCGTGGTCCGGCTTCTCATTATCTGCAGAGAGTTCTCTAAAATCTGCGTTGGAAGGTGCGAGGGCGAGGGAGCTGTGGTTGTCGCCTTTGATGGTCATGGCTCCTGCTACGACACCACTGGCGGTCATAGCAAAGTGCCCAAGTGCCAAACCTTGCGGAGAATTCGAACGACGGCGGATCGTTCCGATTTGCACATTCAGTTCTAGGAGAGAACTCTCAGCGATAGCAAATTGATTTTTGGCCGGAGCATAAATTCCATCCATGGCCACAAACAAGTGTTGGCCGTCTCGGCTGAGCTGACAATCATGGGCGCCAAATCCAGGAAGAGGCCATTCTTTCACAACAGAAAGATTCTTGAGTTCACGAAGGACAATCTTTCCGCGAAATTCTTGTGTCTCGACGGAATAAACGGCCGATCCATCGGGAGTGTAAGCGCCATGTCCGTAGAACATATGGTCTGGTGTTGCTCTAAAATAGCGAAGCTCGTTTTTTCCGTTCGTGAGATTGAGCACTGCCGCTCTTTTTCCGGCCTGGGGGAAAAGAACGAATTGCGTGCTGTTTTGTGGGTCTTGAATGATGGAGTGAGCGGCTACCTCTGTCGGGATGAGCTGCAACTGACTGCCGTCGATGTTATGGACAGCGAGTGCGATGCGCGGGTCTTCCTTCTTTGAGGCGTCGTAGACTCCACTGAGGAGTATTTGTCTCTTGGGTGGTGACGTCAGAGATGAGCATCCGCTAATGGAAGTCGCAGACGCCATGGCCATGAGAGCGAGCAACTCACGACGAGAGAGGTTCACCGAATAACCTCAGCAAATCCACGTTTGGTCATGCTTTGTAACTCGCTTAGACTTAAATGAATCGCCAGTGAGATATAGCGTCCGTTGACTCCGAAAACCAAACGACGTTCTTCCAGACTTTTAAGGGCCTTCATGGCCTCTGCTGTGGTGCTATCAGCTTTTGAAATAACGGTGGCCATCTCTTGAGGCTCACGACAAAGCTTATGGACTCTGTATTCAACACCACTCAAGGTGTATTCCATGATGTTGGTCTCGTCGCGATGATCTCGAATAATGCATTCATCTTCTTTTTCTTCGGCAAGCAAGTAGCGCTGAATCCAATTTCCTGGGGGGATGGCATTGTACCACTTAGTAAGTTTCGACCATTCCTGCTGAGCTTCGGCCGTGGGAAAAAGTGAAGGCGGACTAACGAGAGGGAAGAAGACGTTATATTCTTTGAGTTCGTCAGGCATGGAAGTCGCAAAATTCTTGCTCACCACCAGCTCGCGACGATCTTCTTTGGGGATAGTGCGATAAATGGGTGAGTCGATTCCGAGAACAAAGCCACCCATATCAAACTTAGGCATGTGTAAAAGCGCTTCGAGTACCCGACGGGTGTTTTGCACTTCTTCCACCGTACTACGAGGATAGTAGGTGATCAGTTGGCGTGAGCCATGAGCGATAAGGTTTTCCGTCAGAGATCGTTGATTGAAAATAATATCAAAAACGTTTGTGCCTTTGTTCACTCGCTTGAGCACATCCTCATCTAGGCCTTCTACGCCGATCTGGCATTCTTGCAGACCCGACTTTTTTAAGGTCTTCCAGAAATCAAATGAATGTTTGGGGCGCATCTCCATCATAGAAGGAATCGCCTTATTGGCATTGATCATGTGTTGGGCATAGGAAAGGGCCCAGCTGTCACAAAGATTATCAACGAAGCGAACTTTCTTCACTTTGTATTTCTGAGTCACGGTCATAGTGCGCTCGGCGATCACTTCTCCGGGAAGTTTACGATAGCCCGCCCAGAAACGATTGAGATTACAAAACTCACAGGCGAAGGCACACCCGCGACTCCCTTCAATTGGAATCTCTGAGGTCATGCGTAGTCTCGCCCAGTCAGGATGACCGACGAGTTCTTCATCGAGGCATTTGAAGTATTGATCGAAGTTGGGCTCAGGTAATTGATCCATGGACGAGATCTGGGATTTAAACCAGCTCTCATTCCAATCAAGTGTCTCTGGCGCCGATGCGACGTGGAAGATTCCATCCACTTTATCTTCCAGCGCCTCACCGTTGGCCACACGCTTAACGAACTTAAGAAGTTTCTGCTCGCCTTCGCCAATCACGGCATAGGCGTCGATCTTGAGATGGCTGAGTGTGGCCAAGACGTGGGG
>JBEIPE010000246.1:0-4390 GCA_040377215.1 Halobacteriovoraceae bacterium | reverse complement strand
CTCCTTCATCTTCCCATGTTACGATGGCTTTGAATTTTCAGGAGTTAGACCCATCGAACCCCCAAGTATTCCCTCGTTTAGCCGTTCTCGCGAACTCACTTGTTTTGCTGTGGAGTCACATCCATGAGCTTTGAACTAGTCGAGTGGTTTTTTATTTTCATAGGCCTCGCGCTCTCTGCATTTTTCTCAGGCTCTGAAGCCGCCCTCATGTCGATTCCGGTCGATCGCACCAAGCAACTTATTGAAGAGGGTGGAGCACGAGGTAAGGCCCTCGAGTTCTTAGCAGAAAAACCGAATCACATTCTAACGACCATTCTCGTGGGCAATAACTTGGTGAATACCTTGGTCGCTGCCCTTACGACATCAATTGCAACTCGCTATTTTGCTGATGATGCCGTTGCCTTGTCGGTGGGTTTTGCAACGATTGTTATTTTGATTTTTGGCGAGATTACCCCGAAGACCTTTGCGCGTAATCATGCTGAAGCCTTGGCGATGCCTTCGATTTATATTTTGCGGCTTTGGTACATCGCTTTGTACCCTGTGATCCATACATTCATGTGGGTGATCGAAAGAGTGCTCGGGAAAAACGCACAGATTCGCGGCCGTATTGTTACACGTGACGATATTGAGTTCATGGTGAGCAGGGCAGAAGAAGATCGTACGATCGATTCAAAGCAACTTGATCTTCTAAGTTCAATCCTCGAGTTCCCTACGATCAAAGTTAAAGACATCATGGTTCCTCGGCAGAACATCATTGCTTTGGAAAAAGACTGCACTTATCAAGACGTTTTGAAGCTGATTCGTGATGTCGCCCATAGCCGCTATCCGGTCTATGGCGATGATATTGATGACGTGCTCGGATTCCTCCACGTGAAAGACTTGGCTTTTGTGAATGATACGGAAGAGAAAACTTTTAAGGTTACTCAGTACATCAAGCCGCCATTCTTTGTTTATGAACACATGAAGATTCAGGCAGTCTTCGATCACATGAACCGCAAAAAAGTTCACTTGGCCCTCGTGAAGGACGAGAACGGTATCGTCGTCGGCATGATTACCTTGGAAGACATCATGGAAGAGATCATGGGTGAAATCCAAGATGAACATGATGAGGACGATGACGGAGTTCCAGGTGTTGAAACGGAAGAAGGGATCATGGTTCCTTCGAGCATCTCTTTGCGGGATCTCTACAATGAATACGACGTTAAAATTCCGCTCAATGACAACTACTCAACTTTGACGGGTTTCTTGCTCGAGCACTTGGGCAACAACTTCCCTCGTAAAGGGCAGCTGGTCTTCTGGGATGGCTTTTCTTTTGAACTCACACGCGTAAAAAACTATGAGATCAAAGAAGTGAAGATCAAGAGCGTCGACGGCGAACAGCACATTTATAAGAAGGGTGGCGAAGAGGACTCGGAAACTTCAACCTCTGCCAAGTCGAGTTCACCAAAATGAGTACACCCCTTTATCCTGTCGCAGTTATCGGCGGTGGGAGCGCGGGTGTCATGGCCGTCCTTCGCACTGTGCTCAACAACGATCAATGCCTTTTTTTCCCAGGCTCAGCCAAAGACCGCAAGCGCTCACGTGCGATGTGGGTGCGTAAGATTGAAAATATGCCGGCGCATTTCTCCTATGAGCGTGGCATCGATCAACCTAACAATGAAACTCTAGAATGGATCGGGCAGTCGAAGTTTGCCGACAATCTTCACCACATGAAGAACACAGGAGTGGAGTCGATCAAGCGCGACGCGGAAGGAACTTTCCATCTCACGGATCACAAGGGAAATGTTCATCTGGCCCGTTATGTTATTTTCTGTACGGGAGTGATGGACGTGCAGCCTCTTATCGGTGGAGATATCGCGCCGATTTTTCCTTATGCCAATCTGCAAACGGTAGACTATTGCTTGCGCTGCGATGGTCATCACATCAAAGACAAAGCGACGGCGATCATTGGACACACTAAAGGCGCAGCGTGGGTAGCGATTATGCTCTATGAGCGCTACCGCCCGGACGCGATGTATATTCTTTTACACGGACAAGCTTCACAGTTTGATCCTGAGACGCAAGAGCTCCTGGATATGTATGGAATCAAGGTTCATGCAGCAGAAGTCTCCAAGGTCTTGGGTGATCCTAAGAAAGGTATGCTGACAGGGTTTAGACTTGCTGATGGCACTGGACTCCATGCCCAGATGGCCTTTGTCTCATTGGGGATGTTGGTTTACAACGATCTCGCCAAACAGCTCGATGTGAAGCTTGATGAGCGTGGGTTTGTTGTCGCCGATGCTCAAGGACTCACCAGTGTGCCAGGTTTTTATGTTGCTGGTGACGTGATGGCGGGAACTAAGAAGCAGATCTATACCGCTTGGGATACCGCTGTGAATGCAGCCGATGCTATCAATATGAAACTTCGCTCGGCTCGTCGTGCAGAAGATTTAAAACAGTTTCGTAAAATTTAATTTATTTGCGGGCGAGCGGAAGAATGGTGATATCGCCGCAAACTTTCGCACGACACGATAAGCGAATATTTTTGCCCTGTAAGAATTCGGGCCCGCGCGCTTGACGGTACTCCTCACAAATCGCTTCAATCGTATTCTGTTCAATGACACCCGCTGGGGCGAGCTTATCAACGCCTGAAATCACATCAATGCGGCAGGCGCCGCAGGAGCCCGACAAACAGCCATGAGGAAGTTCTACGCCGACATCAGCGAGAGCATCGTAAAGAATGGCATCAGATGGAATTTCCACCGTCTGTAAGGTGTCTTGAATTGACACTCTGGGCATAGGATTGATCCTTGTCAAAACGGCGACCTCACCGGATAGTTGAGCCGCACATTTGAGAGTGTAACTGACTTCGACGCGCCGGTCGACCGGCAATTTTGCGAGGATGCTTATGATGACTTTTGAAAAGATGTACTCAATGGGCCACGAAGAAGTGGTGTTTTTTCAGGACAAAACCTGCGGACTTAAAGCGATTATTGCGATTCATGACACGACTCTCGGGCCAGCGCTAGGCGGCACGCGGATGTGGCCATATGCCAGTGAAGAAGAGGCGCTTATTGATGTGCTTCGTCTCTCTCGCGGTATGACTTATAAGGCCTCTGTAGCGGGTCTTAATCTTGGCGGCGGCAAAGCGGTTATTATCGGTGATCCAAAAAAAGATAAGAGCGAAGCCTTGTTCCGCGCTTTCGGCCGCTTGGTTGAAAGTTTGAACGGTCGTTACATCACGGCCGAAGATGTGAACATCAGCGTGGATGACATCGATCACATTTTCACTGAAACCAATTTCGTTACCGGCGTTGCTCTTCACCATGGCGGTTCAGGTAACCCAGCTCCTTACACAGCACTGGGTGTGTTCCGTGGTATCGAAGCATCGTGCGCGAAAGTGTACGGCAATCGCTCAGTCAAAGGCCGCACTGTTGCTATTCAAGGTGTGGGCTCAGTTGGTTTTGAACTTTCTAAAATGCTTAATGAAGCCGGTGCGAACATCGTTTTCACTGACATCAGTGAGAAAGGAATTGAGCGCATGAAGGAAGCCGTTCCTTCAGCGAAGTTTGTCTCAGGCCAAGAAATCTTCTCAGCAAACGCAGACATCTACTCACCATGTGCTTTGGGTGCTTCGATCAATGATGAAACCATCGGTATGCTTAAATGCAAAATCGTGGCGGGCGCAGCGAACAACCAACTCAAAGAAGACCGTCACGGCCAAATGTTGAAAGACCGTGGCATCTTGTACGCTCCAGACTACCTGATCAATGCGGGTGGCCTGATGAACGTTTCAATCGAATTTGAAGGTTGGAGCGATACAAAATCAAAACGCATGGTCGACACGATTTTTGATACGACATTGAAAGTCTTCAACATCTCTGAAGAGCAGGGGATTCCTGTGAATAAAGCTGCTGATGTGTTGGCGGAGAAGCGTCTTGAAAGTCTTCGTAATATTAAGTCGAACTATCTTGGGCGTTCAAACACTCACCGCATGCCGGGCCAGAAGCGTCGTTTCTAATAAACGCCGTGTTTGGTGTTGAGATAATTAATGATGGGCGCCAACTGGGCGTCCGTCAGAGCATTATTTGAGAACGACATCACTTCAGCTATTTGCCCACCAAAGTTTGTATTACCTAAGCGTTGAACTGTAGCGACAGTTTGGTTTGCACTGAATCTCACAACAAGAATGTAACTGGTATTCGCCGCGAGTGCTGGTGCACCTGTTGTGGCATTTGCAGTCAACGCTGAGCCGTTACGGGACCAACCTGCTTGGGCCGTACCACCGTAAGTGAGACCACCGACAGCAGTGATTTGAACTCGAGCGTTGGCCCCACCCGCTGAACTGAAGAATAGATCTTGTGCAGTCATAGCGGCGGCTTCAGTTTTAAAAGTAAAAATCATAGTACGG
>JBEIPE010000344.1:0-2939 GCA_040377215.1 Halobacteriovoraceae bacterium | reverse complement strand
TTGCGCATCTACAAGCTCGGCCATCAATTGAATCCGGCCTATTCGCCGATCTTGGCCTACACCGGGCAAGTGAATAAAAAATTTCTCTCCGTGGAAAATCATCGCCACATGTCCATGCGCCAAGCGCGCTGTTTACGTCGCTCTCATCGCTTCCTCATTCCGGTGGGGCCGTTTATGGAAGAGTGGGGCCGAGTGCTGGGTGGTGCGGCGGATTTCACCACAGTTGAGAAGGCCGAAATCATCGCGGCGTTGTTTGAAGGCTTCAATCGTCAGAATCAAGCGAAAGGCTATGCGCGCGCTTATCGTGGTTTTGTGGCGGCTTTACCCAAAGGTTTGGAGAGTCTGGTGCGTGACTTGCCGTTTGATCTTCCCTTGGAGATAAAGAAGTCGCCCTTCGGGAAGATCGCGGAGATCCCCGAGGAAGAGTTTCTGGCCACCTATCGCCAGCAATTAGAAGACTTTGAGTGCCCTCTAACGGGCATGAGATTCTAGGCACTTGCCGCGCCGCCACCAGGGCTTTGTGTAGATCACTGCACACTTACTAAACCTCTGGCTCAAGAGAAACCCGGCCCCTTTGATTAATCTGTACTCAGGTAACGATTGATCCTTTCCAGGGGGTTCTTATGTTGAGTTGGGCACTAACATTTTTCATTTTTTCACTGATCGCCGCTTTGTTCGGTTTCGGTGGAATTGCCGCGGCTTCGGCCGGCATCGCCCAGATTCTATTTTATGTTTTCTTGGGACTCTTCTTGTTGTCCCTCATCACGGGGTTGGCCCGGCGTGGAGATCGAGTCCTCAAGAAAAATCTCTAGGTTCAAGAACGGAGGCCCCATGAAGTTTTTGAGCTTTGTGGGACTCATGATGCTGATGTCCTGCGCGACACCAGTGAAACAAAAAGTAGCGGAAAGAGTCGATCGCAAAACAGCGGACAATCCGGTGGTGGCAGAAGTGCGCCCATGGATCGCCCAGAGAAACAGTTTTTTTACAACGACCGGCTCGCGAATAAACGCCATTGATACTGACATACAGAAGATGGAGAACGCGCCAGCACAAGGTAACGTGGCCCGCAAAAACTTGGCCTACCAGAGTATCAGCGAGACACGGGATCTTTTAGAAGAAGTAAGAGTAGGACTAGCGAAGCTTCGCAAGGTTGATGAGAAAGACTGGAATTTGAAGAAAGAAGATTTTGTCGCCTCAATGAATGATCTTGAAGCGAAGTACGAGTTAGTAAAAAAGTTTTATACAGAACAGTAATTTAACCTGCACAAAGTTTGATACATGCGAACGGAATCGCTTGCAAATGGATCAAGCAAAAAAGGACTTTTATGACATCTCACAAGAAACACCACGAAGAAACTCTTGATATCGTCACATGCCTCAATGGCGTATTGGCCAACGAGTACGTGCTCTTTACCAAGACCCTGAACTATCACTGGAACATCACTGGGCCGCGCTTCCACAGCTTGCACACATTCCTGGAAGCTCAATACCGTGAACTTCTCGAGGTGATGGATGAAGTCGCCGAACGGGTACGTATCCTCGATGAGCGCCCGATCAGTACTGTCAAAGCGATGTATTCGCACATGGATATTAAAGACGGCCAAGAGAAAGTGCCGAACGCCGAGACCATGCTGCAGAACTTGATGGAAGACCACGTGTCGATCCAGAACCAGCTTAAAGAAATTGTCGGCGATAAATCAAAATGTGCGTCTGATCCAGGGACCGAAGACATGTTGGTCTCTCTGTTGCGCAAACACGAAATGATGAGCTGGATGCTTCGCTCGCACATCGTCAAAGACGGGAAATAGTTATGACGACCAAGAAGAAGAAAAAAAAGAAGATCCTACCGTTTGGACCGAACGTCGACCCGAACCTCGTTTTCATGCGCAAGCATTTGAGAGTGATGTTGGGTGATATGACCGAGATGTTCCAAAGAAGAGTCATCGTAGATTAATTATTAATGGCCTGACGATTGAATGTCAGGCGTAACAAAGGAGACTTTATGTCTAACAAAGCTAATGAGCAGCAGCCTAAGAAGACGCCTTTCTTGCCGGACCCTAAGCAAGCCCCGGCCCGTGAAAAGAAGGCTCCCGAGGTTCCGTTCCGTGAGCATGAGGAAGAATACATCTCTGACCCCATGGTCCCTAAAAAGAACCCACCTCAGGGCAAACGGTAGGGGATTTGAATTGTCTAGATAACCACACAATAGGTGCGTGTTAGCTAAAAGATATTCTGAGCAAACCCACCGATAGTAGTTTTAAGAACAATCCAAGGAGGATCTTATGAACGCAGAACAAATCAAAGGTAACTGGAAACAACTCACAGGCCAGGTAAAACAAAAGTGGGGCAAATTGACCGACGACGAGATTACTCGTGCCGAAGGTAATGTTGAAATCCTCGCAGGCCGCTTGCAAGAACGTTACGGCCAGAAAAAAGACGAAGCCCTCGCTTCAGTTAATGAATTCTTCGAATCATTGAAGAAGTAAGGAGTACTTATGACAAGCATGACAAATTACACTAACGGTAAAGAAGTCCAAGACCTCAAAAAACGCGGCGAAGCTGTCGTGGCGAACTTGGGTTCTTCACTTGAAGATATCAGCGGACAGGTGGCCGAGGTCACTCACGAGTTCACTGACAAGACTATGAGTACGATTAAAAAATATCCGCTCCATACGGCACTTGCTGCCGCAGGAGTGGGGTTTATTGTGGGCGCCCTGGTTGCTCGCAAATAGACCAAACGTGGGGTGGACACTCAATGTGCGTCACCCCACATTTGTCTTAAAGAATGAGGTGTCTATGGGATGGGCCATGATCGCTAAGGGACTTCTGATGATGTCCATGAAGCAAAAAGTACAGCAAGTGAAGACAGAGGAAATCTACGGCAAGGCCGTCTATCTCCCTGCCATCTACTTGATGGTGATGGCACCCGGTGCCCTCCT
>JBEIPE010000431.1:0-1972 GCA_040377215.1 Halobacteriovoraceae bacterium | reverse complement strand
CCCGGATCAATCCCTCGCATGGAAGAGCTGGTGTCGACCCACACTTCAAACCCGCTGACTTCAGCTACTTTCTTTTCGGCCTGGGCCTTGCCGCAAAAAATATCAAAGGCGTATTTAGGATCACAGTTCACAAGACTGCGGTCCACACTGGTTGCCGTCGGAATTTGCGGAAGACCCTCATCAATTTCAAACTTGGTGTCTTTCTTCTCTTCGGCCCTGCCTGTGCGTGGATAGAGTCCAATCTCAGGATCAAGACAGTAGTCACCTACCGGCTCGCAGGCCTGCGCCACACGAATGCCATCCAAACGGGGAGAGAGATATTGTTCCCACTGCGCACTCGCAGGAGGAGTGAGGAAGAAAACCTCTATCTCTTGGGGAGCTGCCATGGCCAAACAAGGCCATAACAATAGTAACCACTTCATTAGAAGTTCACGTTACGACTGCGTACATATCTAAAAATAGCGTCACCAAGATCTACGATCAAGTCACGGTCGGCAATTTCCAAATCGAGGAAATCTCCGATGTAAGCTTTTTGGCGCGGAGAGAGCGTTTGTAATTTATCACGCAAAGTAAGGTCTGGGCCCTTGGCCACACTGCCCGTATTATCTTGCTCACCGAAAGACATGGTCTGCTTTTTTCCAGCGATGTTAATGGTCGCCGTTGTCTTACGACGCTCTTCTTGTACAGGTGGTGCTTCCTGCTGTGGCATGGTGGCCGTCTGCTTGTTCGGCATCTGCTCTTTATAGAAAAACACGAGGCGCTTGAAGGTATCAGTCGAATCTTCGGCCACGCCATCAATCACTTCATGCAAAGGAATATTCAAAGTCGCGATGATGTTCGCTACCAGCTGCTCATCCACACTCGCAGTCTTGAGATTCAAGAATCGCGACATGGTGGAGATCCCCACTCCTGTCATTTCAGAAAGATCTTTCTGAGTGAGGCCGCCTCTCAGCTGCATGTACTTGCGTACGACTGCGAGGAAGTTTTCTAAGAAGTCGGCGCTGAAATTGATCATAAGAGGCCTCCGGCCAGGGGTCTTAGCTAAGTCTATGCTTTTCTTGTCGGAATGAAAGAAAATTGCATAAAGGAATTTTTTGCATTGACTAGATGCGCAAAATGCCTTACGATTGCAGTCAGGAACACACAAGACCCAATAAAACGGGGGAGAATGTTATGCGCACCGTGACCGAAGGATTCGAAATCACTCACTTTGAGCAGCTTCAAGTGATCCAGGATGAACACTTGAACTCTCTCACCATCACTGCTCAAGCCCTCGCGGGCTCCACTGTGCAATCAAGCACTTACACCTCAGTGACCTTCTCTTCTTGTGTGTTCCAAGCCTGTTCTTTTAAACAAGTTAAGTTTACGAATTGCACGTTTAAGCAATGCAATTTCGAATTTTCGCATCTTTATGCATGTCACTTTGAAAATTGCGTCTTTGAAGATTGCCAGTGGCCGGCGAGCTCAATCCACGGCTCAAGCCTAATTGATTGCGAGTTGGATACTTGGTTGTCAGCGCTCACAGAGAGCCACGAGAACGTTCTTCACTTCACCTACGCCGAACGTCAGCGTGAGGCAGAAGAAGTTCACACGCTGATGGCCGCTGCTTTTGTTGCTGCTTAAGAATTTGATAACGAGGGAAGCCACCCTACCCAATAACCCAAGGCTTCCCTTTCACGCCCCGGGAGATGTTCTCTCTCCCCAGTCTTCCGGGGTGTCTATTTGAAACGAATAATCTCAGCGGACTTATCTCCCCGAGGTCCAAAGAGATTCACCCCTCCGGGTGAGGTCAAACCACCCGGAGGTTTTTTACAAAGGAAGTCTTATGAGCCCCATGGCACTTGTGACTTACACCCTAGCGATGATTTCAACTTTTGGATTTATGGTTTCGCTCTACGGAGGGAACTGAGCAAGGAATAGCTCTCGATCCACGGACGGATCATTTTTAACTCTTCAATCGATACTGGCCCTG
>JBEIPE010000026.1:0-16182 GCA_040377215.1 Halobacteriovoraceae bacterium | reverse complement strand
TTTTTTTCCCTCCCGGAGGAGTTCAATGAAGCCACTTGTTTTATGGTTTATTGGTTTGTCCGGGGCCGGCAAAAGCACCTTAGCGCAGGCACTAGCGCAACACTATTCACAAGCGGGTTATAAAGTAGAGCTGCTCGATGGAGACGCTGTACGAGCGAAGAATCCGGGGTTAGGCTTTGGACGAGAGCAGCGCCTTGCTCACTTGAAAGTTGTCGCCCAACAGGCGGCAGAACTTGAAAGTAAGGGTTCAATTGTCATCGGTGCTTTTATTACTCCTTATGAAAGTGCCCGCAACTATTTGCGAACAACCTGTGCTCGCTATGTTGAAGTGTGGGTGGACACAGAGCTTGGAGAGTGCGAGCGACGAGATGTGAAGGGTCTTTACGCCAAAGCACGGCGAGGCGAGCTAACACAATTCACAGGCATCTCTGATGTTTTTGAAGAGCCTATTACGTGCGATATACGTCTCAAGACGAAAGGTAAGTCAGTGGAAGAATCATTAAAAGAACTGACCCAGTCGCTAGCAAGATTTTCGTAACAAGACGGCCGCGACGGTGGCACCAGTCGTCTGATTCACTAAGATCATTTGTCCCATCTGGGTTCCAACGTTAAAGACATCAGAAGACAGCGGCGCAGTGAATTCGATACGACCTTTTTGGAGTCGTGGAAAATCAGTTTGAGCCGAAAGTTCCCAGGTTTCTTTTTCCCAATCCCAACTTTGTTCAACCTGGATGCTTTTGACTTCCGCTTTCCATGCATGAGTCATAGCGATTAGATTGGCGTCCGTCTCGTGTAAAAAGAGCCACTCTGCTTCCCATTGTTGGGATTTTTCGAGAGACCCATAATAGATCAAGTCACCACGCTGAAGCTTGGCCCCTTGGATTTTCAGGTGAAGATGTTGACCGGCCCTCGCATTCTGAATGTTGTGCGGATGAGAACTCATCTCGCTCAATTGCACTGAACCTTGAGTAGAAGAAAGGCTATCGCCCTGATTGAGCTCACCAGAAAGCAGTGTGCCCACCACACTTTGATCGTTGAGAACGTATTGAACTGAAAAACGTGTGGCGGGGGACTCGACGGCTTTTGCCGGCATCTGCTGCAGCCAAGTCATGAGAGTTGGCCCTTGATACCAAGGCGTGTGAACTGAGTGATGAAGAACATTATCGCCATTAAGTGCTGAAGCTGGAATGAAAGTGGCCTCTGTGTAGTCACCAAGCTGCTGTTTGATATTTTCAAAGATCTCTTGTGAGAAATCAAAGCAATCCATTTTGTTCACAACGAAGACAATCGAAGGAACGCCCAGCCATCGTGCCAGCCAGGCATGACGTCGGGTTTGCGTACTTACTCCGCGCTTAGCATCGATAAGGATCACCGCCGCATCAGCCAAAGAGGCAGCTGTAACCATATGGCGAATATAGGGAAGATGCCCGGGAGCATCGGCGACAATAAACTTTTTGCTAGGTGTTTCAAAAAAACGATAAGCGGTATCCATGGTGATACCTTGCGCTCTTTCAGCACGCAGGCCATCCGTGAAGTGGGCCAGATTTCCTTTGAGGGAATCAAGTTGGTCTTGGCGAATGAATCCCGCATCAAAAAACAGTCGACCGATGAGCGTGCTTTTGCCGTCATCTACTTCGCCAGCAGTAAAAAAACGTCGCAGTTCCATTAGAAGTAACCTTCCGCTTTGCGATCTTCCATGGCCGCGTCGCCACGTTTATCATCGGCTCGGCTTCCGCGTTCACTTTGCGTGGAAGTTTCAATTTCACGAATCACGTCTTGAATGGTCTTCGCCTGTGATGGCACCGGTGAGGTGCACGTCATGTCGCCGACCGTGCGAAAGCGGAGGTCCCAGCTTTCTATTTTGTCACCTGCTTGAGGTTGTACGTAAGTTGAAAGGGGAAGCCAGGTACCATCAGTGCGCTGAACCACTTGCCGGCGATGAGAAAAATAAAGCGAAGGAAGTTCGGCTTTCTCGCGAGCGAGCCAGCGCCAGACATCGAGTTCAGTCCAATTGTTCAGTGGGAAAACCCGCATGTTTCCACCTGGTGGAAGCATGGGATTATAGAGATTCCATAATTCGGCTTGCTGAGCGCTTGGATTCCAGCCACCTTCTAAAGCGCGCGGTGAAAAGAAGCGTTCCTTGGCTCGTGCTTTTTCTTCATCACGACGAGCTCCACCGATGGCAGCATCAAACTGCCCCTCGGCTAGTGCATCAAGCAGTGTTCGTGCTTGTTGTCGATTTCGACTGGGATAAGGCCCGATTTCTTCTTGGGCCCTTCCTGCCTTGATGGTGTCGACGACTGAGCGAACGATGAGATGTTCACCGATTTGTTGCATGATGCGATCACGAAACTCGAGCGTCTCAGGAAAGTTGTGACCGGTATCAATATGCAGAACAGGGTAGGGGAAGCGGCCAGGTCGAAAAGCCTTCACAGACAAGAGTAGTAGGCACAAAGAATCTTTTCCGCCAGAGAAAAGCAAAACAGGTTTTTTGAAAAGAGCTGCCGTTTCACGAAGTGTATGAATGGCTTCCGCTTCTAAACGATCAAGAGCGTGCATGGGGGCGTCTCCATTGTTTCGGCAAGGACCCATACTTCTTTTCCCAATCATCATAAACCCGATTCATGATTTCTGTGGCACGGCTTAGGTCATCGCTGCTGAAATTCAAAGCGACACGACCTTCACGGAAAAGCGTCTTCTCAAGCCAGGATTGATTTTTAACAGAACCCACGACTTGATAAAAGCCATGACGTCTTAAAACCTGGCTTGTGCTGAAAGCGAGATGTGCTAGAGGCTCAACCCGCGCTGTACGACCGCGCCACTGGGCCTGCGTCCATGACTCTTCCCACTGGGGCGGGACGGCCAGATGTTGCCAGATAAGATTCAGCCAAATCTTTGGATCATGCTGAAGATTTTCATAGTAGCTCAGCAGTATATTTTTTTGTGAGAAGCATGATTCCCAGCGACTGAGATTGGCGGTGTAATCGATGGTGGCTTTAACGACAGGGAGTGCGAGGTAGGAGGTGAGGTTGACGTCACTCTTCAGGTAGAGAGTGCGATCGTATTGATAAGCAGACAGCAAGCGTTCCCAGGGGTCACGTAAAGTCGTGATGATGCGAAAGTCTGGATTAAATTCTTTGGCACGGGCCGGGGCTTCGGGATGCCAAAAATAGCGATGGCATAATTCTCCGGTGAGCTGATGGTTTTGAGCTCGCTTGAATTGCTCACGATACCAGGTTTCCCCCCGCGCATACTGATGGGAGAAGAACTCAGTGTCTTTGGAACGCGGGACATGCAGGGAGGGATGCTCGCTATAAACGCGGGCCTGCCAGGTGGTGGCACAGCGAGCAGGTCCTAGATGAAGAAAGTGTGGCAAGTAACATCCCGAAAGTTGTATTGACTTATTTTAGCGCAGGCCCGGTACTTGGCCAGCACTAGACAACGCGTCAAAGAGCGTGATCTGCTCTTTGCCTATGAAAACCGTCGCTTTCTTCCTTCTTTTGCTTTCATTTTCTGCTCAGGCCTTAGTTTGGCCGGAGATTTCTCCAGCTGAGAGACAACTTCGCTTGGCACAACTGACTCATGCCCCGTGGGGTGGAGAGGTTAAGGAGAGCACCAGCAAGACGGCCTTGGGTTGCACCAAATCAGATGTGACACTTAAAGTTCGTTCGCCGGAAGGCAAGAAGTGGAATTTTACATTCACACTCGTGCGCCCAGAAAATGCAAAGAAGAATGCGTTGGTGATGTTGCTGCCAACTATCGAGCGCCTCACTCCGCTTGAACCAACAATCGCTTACCAACTTTGCAAAGCTGATTACGCAGTCGCCGTGATTGATGCCAATGATAATTCTCAGCCGCAAAATCTTCCGGCCTGGGGCCATGAAGACCAAGTCTTGCGCAAAACTATTCTCACGATCCGCACCATCATGGATTGGGCGCAAGCGGATGCGCGCATCTACAAAACTAAAATTGCGCTCTTTGGTCATAGCTTAGGTGGCATCACCGCCGCACTCATGGCCGGTGTTGAGCCGCAACGCTTGAAAGCGGTTGTGATCGCGGTAGGCGCAGGGAATATGCCAGGCGTGCTGACGAATAGTATCTATCCTCGCGTGGCCTACTTGCGTTGGCGTCGTTTCGCCGAGCTGGGTAACATCTCATCTGGGGACTACGAAAAAAACCTGCTCGAGAATCTCAAGTTTGATCCACTCAACTTTGCTTCACGGGTTAAAGCTGATCGACTGTATTTCGTGATGGCGGCTTGGGATCGCAGTGTTCCTTATGAGTATCAGCTGCAAACCCATCAAGCATTTGGCTCACCGGAATACCACCTCTTCTCACCAGGTGGGCATATCGACGGTTTGCTCCGTCTGTCGTTGTTCGATTTTGATAAGGTCGAGAGCTTCTTAAATGCGAAATTGAAATAGCGACTGAACGAGAGCGATTAGACCAAAGATCCCGATCATAATGCCCGCACCGCGCGAGAAGCGTTCAAGAAACTTAGGCGTCAATTTTTGACGTAAGAGCACTGTTCCTACGCTGAGGCTGAGCCACCACGCGGCCGATCCTAAAAAGACTCCCGCCAGAACAACACAGATCTCTTGCATGTTGCCTGCCTGAATACCGAGGCCCGCATACACCGCCATGAATCCTAGAATGGTCATGGGATTTGAAATGGTGAGCACAAAAGATTCAGTAAAAAGGCGGAGCAAGGGACGTTTTTGTCCAGGAGCACGTTGCTGAAAGACCGGCGGTGGAGTGATGTACATGCGCCAGGCCACGATCAACAGCAAGAGACCGCCGACAAATCGTAGCTCACGTTCGTAGCCTGCGAGGAAACCCATCACACTGGCGATACCGATGGCGGCGATTGCACCGTAAACGGTGTCAGCCGCAGCGGCACCCATGCCTGTGGAGAAGCCGGAAAGTTTACCGTGGCGAAGAGAGCGGTCCATACAGAGAATGCCGATCGGTCCTACCGGGGCAGCTACAGAAAAACCGAGTACGAGACCTTTTCCGAAGAGCAACATTTCAAGCATCACGCCGTCTCACTTTTCTCAGTTTCAGGTATCGGCAATTCGCTGGTTTCTTTTTCAGTGCCCATCACGATCGTGGTGTGGGTTCTCATTACACCAGTGAGCGATTTCAAACCGAGGCTGACGATTTGATCGAGGTGCCGAGTGTGAGCGCAGCGAATCTTAAGAAGATAGTCGTGATCGCCGGCGATTTGGTGACATTCTTGAATCTCGGGAAAACTTTTCACGCGTTTGAGGAACGCCGAACGATGAGAGGGCTTTTCCAGAGTGACAGACACAAAAGCGGTCAGCTCCCAGCCCAGCGCTTCAGGTGAAATGACGGCACGATAACCACGAATGATCTTTCTTTCTTCCAAGCGGCGGATGCGATCCATCACACCAGGTGAAGACAGGCCGACCTTCTGGGCCAAATCGGCCCAGGACGCGCGTCCTTTTTTCATCAGCTCGCCAACAAGGGCAAGATCAAGTGAATCCATGTTCTTAAATAATCACCATATATAATCTAATAAAATAAGATAAAAGTGAGTTTGAGCTTAACTTAATTATGACGCGCGTGGCTTTTGTTTATAAATAACTATCAGTTGTAAATAAGCTCATTGGGCCTCATGTCAAAAACAAGGCACTATTTCTCACAGGCCCTCACTCTAGGGTGCGCAGAGCCACAAAGGCCAACAGGCCGCCCCGATGAAAGTCTTTACAACTTGAAAAGGCCTAGGCGAGACTAATCCCATCATCCGATTTCAGAAAGCAGGACGCCGTACGTGCGGATGAAACACACCGACCATCGAGAGGACCAGTTCATGAAACTCGTTCGTTTATACATCCAAGGCTTCAAGTCTTTTAAAGATCGCACCACGATTGAATTCGATGATGGCATCACAGGCATCGTCGGTCCTAACGGTTGCGGTAAATCAAACATCGTGGACGCACTCTTCTGGGTGATGGGCGAGCAATCGGCCAAGCACTTGCGTGGCACGAACATGAAAGACTTGATCTTCGCCGGATCATCAAAATATTCTCCTGCGAGTTTCGCTGAAGTGACCTTGGTCATGGAGAACACCAACGGTAAGCACATCCACATTGGTGGAACAGTCGCTCGTCCTGCGGAAATTCAGCTTACGCGTAAACTTTATCGCAATGGCGAAACTGAATACCGTATCAATGGCGAGCCTGCGCGCTTGAAAGATATTCATGAAGTGTTCATGGATACCGGTGCGGGTGCGAAGTCGTACTCGATTATTGCTCAAGGTGAAATCAACAAGCTCGTTCAGGCAAAACCTGAAGAGCGTCGGACGATGATTGAAGAAGTCGCGGGCATCACGAAGTTCAAACTTCGTAAGCGCGACTCTTTGAAGAAAATCGAACAGACTCAAATGAACCTGGCCCGCTTGGAAGATTTGCAAGCCGAGATCTACAAGAACTTGAAGAACCTCGAGAAACAGGCCGAGAAAGCTGAGCGAGCACGTTCATTGCGTGAGCGAATCAAGCGTTACGAACTTATCACTGATGCTCATAAAGAATTCGAATTCCTCCAAGACTGGACGAATGCCGATAAGATTCTCGAAGAGCGCAAAACGGAGATGGAGCAACTCACGCTTCGTCGTCAGCAACTCGATCTTCTTTTAGAAGACGAGCGCGTTCAGAAAGCGGACGCCATCGACAAGATCGATGAGGCGCAAGAAGACTTCAACTCTCACTCTCGCCAACTAGCGGCGTCGGAAGAGCGTATGAAGCACTTGAAGCGTGCCATCGCTGAGAAAGAGAAGTTGATCGCTTCTCGCAACAAAGAAAATGAAGAACTGGCAGTAGACACTGAAAATAGAACAAGGCGCTCAGAAGAGCTCAGCTCACAGCTTTCTGAATTGGAAGGAACCGATTACGGCGCCATGGATTTTTCTGACCGCGAAGAGCGTGCAGAACTCCTCAAACAACAGCTCCAGGATCTCGAAGAAGAATTGCAAAACGCCCGTCGTGACGCTGCTTCAGCCAAAGATGCTGTGGCCGCGCTTGATCAGCAGCAATTCCGTAACACCTCAAAACTCGAAGAATACTCACGCCTGTTGCAAGACATTGCGGCTGAGATCGAAGTGCTTGAGAAGCAAGATTCAACTTCTCGCGATGAACTCATCCGTGAGCGCGAGCGTTTCCAATTAGCGAAGACGCGTCTTGAAGAAGTCCTGGGCCAATTGCCGACAACGAAAGCTGCGATGGAGACATTGCTGGCTGAAGTGAAGGCACTAGATGCTGAAGTTCGCACGCTTCAACGTGAAGTGATCCAAACAGAAAGCAAACGCGACTCACTCATTGAGGTGAATCAACAAGCCGAAGGCAAAAAGCTCGGCGCGCAGGATCTCGTGTCTCGTCATGCTGACGGCGGCATCGAAGTCTTGGGTCGCCTGGTTCAATGTGAAGACGGTTTCGCGACCGCCGTCGAAGAATTGCTGGGCGATGCCCTTGATAGCGTCTTGATCTCGGGTGGGAAAGATACTTTTGCCCGTTTGGGCGAGGGTTTCACCCACGCGGCCGACGTCATCTTCGCGATGGAAGACGGCGTATCGCCTGAAACCGAAGAGCGCTTGCGCCTGACCCTCGAAGGTGTGCGTCCGCTTTCAGAAGTTGTGAAATCAACTGACGTCGCTTTCAGCACCGCTTTGAGCCGTTTGCTCTCAGGCTATTTCATCGCTACTAACCTCACTGAAGAGACGGCCGCTCAATTGAATCCGGCCATCGGCTTCAAAGGTATCGTTTCTCCTGATGGGAAGACCTTTGTTCGTAAGTCATTGAACACCATCACTTACGGTTTACGTCGCACACTAGAGAGCGAACAGGTCATGGGCGTGGTTGAGCGTAACGGCTTAATCGAGCGCATGAGCGTTGAACTTACTGAGAAAAAAGAGAAGCTCGCTGGTCTTGAAGTTCAATTGGCCGAAAAAGAAGCTGCTCTTGTCGGTGTTCGCTCACAAGTTGAAGAGTTGAACTCTCGTCAGCAAGAAGCCGCCACTCAGCATGCTTCAGTCAAAGCGAGCCTTGAATCGAAAGAAAAAACTTTCGGCACAAGCTCATCTCGCCTTGAAATCCTCCAAACCCGCAAGCTTGAGACCTCAGGTCTTCGTTTGGCGTTGATGGAGTCAGAAGAGAAGATTGCGCGCGAACGTAAAGCTGTGCAGGAACGTAATGATAATAGTGCTGCGAACATGCAGGAGCTTGAAACTCGCCATATTGACTTGAAGATCAGCTTCGAGAATGAACGCGATGATTTGATCGAACTCAAAGTGAAGGCTCAGTCTTACGAGCAGCAGCTGAAGTCTTTGCGTTCGCAGATTGCGGATACCGAAGGTCAGCTCGAGCGCTTGCAGCAGAAAACAGAAATGAACAAACTTCAGCTTGAACAAGCTGAAGCAGAAATGCAGCAGGCCGAGTCTGAAGTCGCGCAAGGCGAGGAAGAGAATCTTACGCTCGCTGAGCAGTTGGCCGATAAAGAGCAGTTCCTGGGTCTTTTGAAAGACCAGTTGTCACAAGTGCTTTTGGGCATGCAGGACAAAGAGACAGAGCTCAAAAACGCGACCGCTCGTATCAGTAAACTTGAAAAAGAGAACGTCGAACTTGAACTTCGTCAGGAACAGATCCTCGCTGAGGAAGAGATCCTGGTGAAGAACGCCTTCGAGAAGCACCGTGTGGACTTGCGTTACACCATTATGAATCACCTCCAGCTTTCAACTGAGCAGTTGAAAGGTCTCGCTGATGTTTCAGCGATGTACCTCATGGAAGGCGAAGAGGGTGCTGTAACCATCGAGCGCGAAGAGTGGGAATTCACTAAGCGCTTCCCGGCCGAAGTTCGTGACTACCGTGAAAAACTTAAAGAATGCCGGACGGAATTCAATCGTCTGGGAGAAATCAACTGGCAGGCGATCGAGGATTACGACCGCCAAAAACTTCGCCATGATTTCTTGAAGACTCAAGAAGAAGAGCTGAAGAAAAGCCTCGCCGACCTGCAAACGGCGATTCAGCACATCGATGAGAAGTCTCGCGAGCGTTTCAAGGAGGCCTTCCACGAGGTCAACGAACGCTTCAGCAAGGTTTTCCCTATCATCTTCGGCGGTGGTTCCGCACGTTTGGATATGACCGGCGACATCGATTCACCAGAAGCGGGCGTCGATATTGTCGCTCAGCCGCCTGGCAAGAAGATGCAGTCGATCACGTTGATGTCGGGTGGTGAGAAAGCGATGACAGCAGTGTCATTGATCTTCTCTATCTTCCTCGTGAAGCCATCTCCTTTCTGTCTCTTGGACGAAGTTGATGCTCCATTGGATGACGCCAACGTTGGCCGCTTCAATGAGTTGTTGCGCGAGATGAGCGGGGAAACTCAGTTCATTTTGATCACGCACAACAAGAAGACTATGGAATTGAATGACACGCTTTACGGCGTGACGATGCAAGAGCCTGGAGTCTCTAAAGCAGTTTCCGTACAACTCCACTGATGGTTGGTCGGGGGATAGGCCCAGGATGAGGCCGATTCCCCCTCCTTTTTAGGAGCTCCCTTGAAATTCATTCTCTTTACTCTGCTGTTCTCTTTCTCGGCGCTTGCCGATGATTTTCTGCCGTCGTCATTTAGCGCGGATTATGAAGAGAGTTTTAAGAGTGCGGCCACCGGCAAAGAGAAGAAGAGTTTCGGGAAGATCGATTACAAGTATCCACGTCACATCCGCTTTGAAGTGGTCTCACCTGATCCTTCAAGCTTCGTCGCCAATCCTAAGACCAGCTGGTACTACACGCCACCTTTCGTCGAAGGCGAAGAAGGGCAGGTCGTCGTTCAACGTTCAGAAGATTTGGTGTTGACCAAATTTTTGGATTCATTAAAAAATGGCGCGAAGACGAATGCCGCATACAAAGTTGCTTTCAATAAATCTCAACTGATCCTGACGTTCAGTGCGGCCTTGAAGAAAGATCTGCAAATGGTCCAGGCGATTCTAACGGCGAAGAGTGGAGATGCGGCGAAGGCGACTAACCTTGGGGCCTTCAAAGAACTCGAGCTCGTGCATACCAACGGTCGTCGTGTGAAAATGAAATTCCTCGAGTTCCGTCCAGGACTCACGTTTGCTGATAAACATTTTGAGTTTCGTGTTCCGCCTAAGACGAAAGTCACTCAGGGGAAGTAGCCTTCAGCATTTGATCCACGCGCGGCAGATCTCGTCGAACCTTCGCACCGTGCTCTGCCCAGTACCTATCGCTTAACTTGCCCCAGAATTTTTCATACTGCTGGTAGCCGGGCCAGCTGGCGACTTCCTCGGCTTGGCCCATGTTGGTCGGATAGATATCGATCTCCGGAACGCGCCCTTGTTTTAGACTGAGATCAACGAGCGCCGCCATCCACGGAGCGGCACGGTTACCCATATCAAGACAGCCCACGCTGCCACCATGTCCATGAATCTTGATGTCGCCACCCTTGTTACCTACGGGTACGTTGAGATCATCGAGGAGGGCCGAGCGCTGGTTCCAGTTCTCATAATCCACATGCACGGCCGAGAAGTATTTGCTGGCGGGGTTCACACTCGTGAGACGAAAGCGCGCTTCGGGAACTTGCATATCGCCTTGTTTTGTCTTCGGTCCCGGCACACCGCTGAAGTAGTCGATAGGACTCTGCTTGAACTCGTACCATTGCCCTGAGCGGTCTTGCAGTTCGACCTGCACCACCGCCTGACCTTCTTTGAACCTGGTGTCGAGGTAGTAACGACAGTTGAAGTCCGAGGTGTCAGCGTCCATCAGACAGCTAAGATTTTTTTCAAGTTTAGCAATTTTGCTCGCATAGAAGGTCTGTGTCGGATTTTCCGCAGCCAGCATTCGCAGTTCTGCGATGTTAGCTTCGAGATTCTCTTTTTCCTTCACCATGCCGGGAAACTTCACGACTTGTAGATGAAACGGAGGAACGATCTGTGGGTTTACGGCGCAGTTCACCGCCACATCGAGATTGTGAGCTTTCACAAAGAGTTCAACTTCAGCACAGACTAATTTTTTTGAAGTGGCGATCGCTTTATTCACGGTGGATTGTGGAGCATCCACTTCCTCCATCATCTCATCGCTTACAATCGCTTCCATATCAGCAATCAACGCACGCACAGGTTCAGTGAGTACATCGGGCACACCGTTGTTACAGTTGTTGCCGTCGTCTTCGGGTGGTGGAGGTGGTGCTGCTTGCGTAGAAAATTCTGCATCGACGACTTCTGCTTGAACGGCGATTTCTCCGTTTTCATCACCCGTACTGAAGACAGCACGGTGAAGATCCCAACGATCGGGCTCACCTGCAGACCAGGAGTTGTGTGTGAAAAGCACGGAAATAAGCAGCAGCCAGCGCATGGATACCTGATCGGTTTAGTGCGCTGAAAACATGAGTGGGCTAGCGTAGTTCCGAGGGGTTAGTGAAGTAATGTTCGATTCTCGCTGCCATCTGGGCCCCATGGGCGCCATCAATGATTCGATGATCGAAAGTGCAGCAGAAGCTCACGCGCTTTTTGACGGCGGGCTTTCCGTCCACCACACAAACGCGGTCGACAACTTTTCCTAGCGCTATGACGAAGGGCACTTTTGAGTATGGAGGCAAAGGCACGAACGCATTCTCTAAACCCAGCGAGCCGATGTTGGTGATCATCATGCTGCCGAAAGCATCACGTGGAACACCCAGACCTTTCACAAACAAGTTACATGAGTAAAAAATAAAACCAATAGTGTTGAGCATGGTCATGGCCAAAAACGAGGGAACCATCTTCCAGTTGTTTTTAATTTTCTTAAAGCTCTCGTCTTTACCGGACTTAATCGAGCGCGCGCCGGTGTTGAGTTCACGCGCAACTTCTTTAAGGGATTTTGTATCAATGGCTCTCACCACATGGCCTGAGAGGTCTTTGTCGTTCTGAACTACGTGAAAAAAGATATCCACATTCTTGCGCGGATAGATTTTCCCAAAGCGAACGATGCTATTGAGATCCGGAATCTCTCTGAGGACTTGTCCAACGACTTTACCTGCCAGATGAGTGATGGTGATTTTATCCTCAGACTGAGAATTGGCGCTCTCAAGCCAGGCCAGTGCATGTTCCGCGTCTAGGTCCATCAAGTGATACACCTGGGAATCACCGACAGGTTTCCATGAGCCCACAGAGATCTTCCTCCAGGGAGTCATACGAACGGCGGGAAGAAGTTCTACGTTTGGTTTAAACATAACTACAGTCCTAATGCCTTGAGAATCTTTGATGTCTTATGGGCTTCAGTCTTGGCCTTGATGGCGCGGTATTCTTCGTCGTATTTGACGTGATTGGTGCCGCAGACCTTGTCCCAAAAATTATAGTAGATGCTAAAATTCTTCTGATGATACTTGTGATGCAAGTTGTGATGAGTGGGGGTATTCAGAATCTTCTGAATCGGACGATCTAACAAATCTTTATGCCAGAACTCGTAAGCGGTGTGGCCCCACATATTGATGTAAAACATAAAACTATAAAACACCCACACCCAAATCACATGAGAGGGAATGGCGAAGGCAATAACATACCAGAAGAGCCCTTGGACCACGGCTTCGACAGGGTGAAACGAGAGTGATGCAAAGGGAGTTGGTGGCAGTGAGCGGTGATGGACCATGTGATAAGGTCGCAGCCATTTCCATTCGTGCATCCAACGGTGCGTCCAATAAAACCACGTGTCGTGGGCAAATTGGATGATGAAAAAATTGAGCAGGAAATAAACCACACCCCGTTCATCCCACTGGGTGTAGATAAATGTGTGCCCTGACTTCCACAGAAACCACAGGCCCATGCCCATGATCCAAAAGATTAATTGCGTAGAAAAAGAATGACGGATTTCACTCCAGATTTGGTTGGTTGTGGGAGCGCTTTCGTGAATGGCACGATGGGGGATTGAGGGACCCAGAAAACGATAGAAGAACCACCATCCGCCGGCGGCAAAAAAAATGAAATTGGAGAGTAAAAACCCCGCCAATAGGCCAGCGAAGGTTCCCACTTCGGATAGGGTACTCATTTCCATAGTTTAAACGGTATCGGCCCCCATGCGTTTCGGGGTGAAGTTTTTACCTTATTCCCCCTGATTTTTGGAACCGGAGGATACAATAGAAAAAAAGGATTCTCGCATGGCCAAGCCCACCTTTACGGTGCAGCAATATCCCTGGCTGATTAAATACTTCGCTTCGCGGAATCCAATTCATTTATTGGTTATGGTCTTGCCCTTGCTGGTGTACTTGCTCAAGACAGCGGTCGCAGGAGTTCTGTCAGCGCAAACTTGGGTTTTGATGCTTGGTTTGGGCGTGTTCTGGTGGACGTTTCTTGAGTACGCCATTCATCGTTGGGCCTATCACAGTAAATATCCGTTCAAGTGGATGCATGCCTTGATGGGATCGTTTCATCTTTATCACCACATCGATATGTCTGATCGCCGTGTTTATAATGCGGGATTTTTGATGGTGTACTTCATCGCACCAGTTGTGATGGCACCGATGTGGCTGGTCACTGGAAGTTTGGCGATGACGACAGCGTTTGGCCTGGGCATTCTCGGCGCTTACTACGGGTATGAGTGGGTCCATTATCTCTTACACTACAAGATTTACGACGGTGGCTACTTAGGATGGATTCAGCGTTATCATTTTTATCATCACGAGCGTCGCCCAGATAAAAACTTTGGTAATTCCAATGCTCTGTGGGATTTATTGTTGGGAACTCATGATCCTGCTCACAAAGAGTTTCGTGTAAGTACAAAAGCCGAATCTACGATGATCAGCAAACAAAGTGTTCGCGTATGATGACATCGCAATACCAATACTTGTTTGTGGGTGGAATTCTAGGCGAAGTGCTCTCGCTTCCCTTTGTGGCGTCGTATTTTAAAGAGACGCAAGATTTATTGAAGTCCCAGGGCGCCCAATATGTTTCGATCTATCAACCGAATTCATTCAAGACTGCAGAAGACAACGCGCAAGAGCTGACGGCTGAAATCAGTCGTCTGTGGCAAACGAACGGACTGCCAGTGATTCTTTTCTGTCATAGTAAAGGCTGCCTCGAGGCGATGTTCTCTTTGATGGAGAGTCCTGATCTTTTCCGCACTGCTGTCCATCGGGTGTTCTGCGTTCAGCCTCCTTTTCAAGGATCATCGCTCACGGAGAGACGTCCAGGAGTCATGAGAAGTCGTGTCGTGAATAGGGTCTACCGAGCGTCGGCGAAAGTGTGGCCTGGAATCCGTTGCCTGAAGAAAAATGTCTATACGTCCTATTTTGAAAAAATGGCTAAGACGCGTAAAGACTTGTCAGCTTTGATTGAAGAAAAAGTCGTGACGGTAAAAGCGGCGAAGTACGATACGGAACGTGTGGCCTGGATTCTTAAAGTCTCACACAACTTGCTATGGCACGGTGGCAACGAAACAGATGGTCTGTTGTCGTTACGTGATCAAGAGATGCCAGGTTTTAAAGTACGTGAAGTGAAAATTCCGATGGATCATTCTGACCTTTTCACTTCATCAAAAATCTCGAATGAAGATCTGGCCTTTAAGTCGGATGTGCTTCAGCGCTTACTTGCCTTGGCCTAAAAGATTCTCTTTCCATTCATTCACAAATGTTTGCGCCATCGTTTCATTCCATCCAAGTGTTGGATGAAACTGAATTCCTAAGCCTAGTTTTCCATTGATCTCCACCATGCTGGCACCCACAGGGGAGAGTTTCGCGACTGTGAGTTGAATGGCCCACCATTCATCAGCGGGTAGTCCTGGCATAGTCCACGATCCTAGATTGGTCAGTGTGCCCGTGCGACGGAAGAAATGATGAAGGAAGTTGAGACTGAACTTAAAAAATGCTGTTCCTAGGATGAGAGCACTATTCAGAGATAGACCAGTCCCCCAATAAAGACCTTGATGAAGATCGCGACGGATCTGCTTTGAGATGCTCCCCATTTGTGTCTCTCCATAGAGTCGCACATCCACAAAGGCGACATTATTTTGCGGAGGAATTTCACGATGAATACGATCGTAGAGCGCCACTGGCACCATCCAAAGACGTGGCCACAAGGAAGGCTTGAGGTAACGCTGTGATGTCTTATCAAGAGCGGCGAGTACCGCGGCCGTTCCCGCACTTTGCTCTAGAGAGATGAAAGCACTCACAGCGAGTGCAGCTTCACCGCGATGTCGCCACGCCCTTCCAATGCCGGGCCAGAGGCGCAACCACCAAAGAGAAAGAGAATAGAGTCGCTTGAGGGAAGAGGGGCGAGGGGAACTCTTGAGAGTGGGGACCTTCAATCCTTCGGCGGGTTGGGCCCGTGCCATTTCGCATAAAGCAGAGATGCCGTCATACCGGCGATGATCAAAGCAGAGTTTTTTGAACGGTTTTTGCCCGTGAAAACAAACGACTGAGAAACTGGTGTCCTCGCCTTTCTCTTTGAGGGCATTGAAATACCGCCATGTGACGTCGCTTTGCATAGACGAACATCATACAATGGAAGCATGAAACTCGCTCGTTACCGGCAGCATTTTCGTGCCAAAGTTATTCCAAAGTTTTATTCAGCGAAGCTGCATATTGCGGTGTTTGTTTTATTTGAACTAACGGCCTTAGCCATTTCATTTAACTTTATTACGTGGAGTGCCCTTTCACCGTTGTGGATTCTATTGTCGGTGGTGTGGGCGAGCACTTTTCTTTACATCACCCACCGCTGGTTTCTGCATCAGAAAGTCCCTGGCTTTCATTGGGCCTTTAAGATGCACCACTGGCATCACACGTTTTATCAAGCACACGACATGGAGTACGACGAACTCAACGATGTCTATATGCTTCTGATGCCGCCGTGGATTCAGGCAATTTATTATGTGCTCTACTTACCTTTGCTCGCTTGGTTGCTGTCATTCATCCTACCTGCAGTCTTTGTTCCTCACTTAGTATTCACGCTGACACTTTGGTACGGACTTTATGAACTCAGTCACTGGATTGAGCATTTGCCCGATGCACACTTCATGATGCGTTTTGCTTGGGCACGCTCAATGAAACGCCATCATGTCGGCCATCACCATCCTAAATTCAAAGACAGCCGCAATTTTGGCATTGTTGAACCGACACAAGACTATCTATGGGGCAGCAAATTGTGAAAACTGTCGGTGATGTCGCTCGTCTGATTCCCTTGGA